>JAUVAN010000108.1 GCA_030591725.1 Deltaproteobacteria bacterium | reverse complement strand
GGATATCTTGCCAGGTAGCCGCTGGGGTAGTTGTTGACGCGGTACTGCATGACCACCGTGCTGCCGGCCTTGAGTTCCCGAAAACGCACCTCGTGTCCGCGAACTGAAGAGGCCTCCCGTCGTGTGCCGTCCGGATCGACGACGTAGGTCTCGAGCACTTTGAGGCGACCGGGCTCCAGGTAGCGGCTCGTGATCTGATCCCTGCCCGTGTCGTTTGCGGCCATGAAAATCTGTGTGACCACTTTTCTCGAGGAGCCGTCCCGCTCTATCTGCTCCACCGCGTGATCCAGCAGCATCACGATGTTGGCGCCGGGGGAAATCTCCGTTGTGCCTCGACCGGCGAGGATCTTGCGGATTTGCTCCTTTGACGGGACATAGTCGCCGAGGATTCCCGAGTCGCTGGGCGCGACGAACTCCACGCGATCTGCGAGGGAGTGGTTGTTGGGATCGAATCGCAGCCCTTCTTTCCACAGGGCGACAGCTTTTTCGGTGTCGCCTTCCTCGTAGGACATGGATCCGAGCTTGACGATGGGCGCGGACCATCGGGCGTCGATCTCTCTGGCCCGGGAAAAGGCTTCTTTCGCCCGGTCCTTTTTACCGGCCCGGCGCAAGAGAATTCCGAGATCGTAATAGCAGGAGGGAGTGTTGGGATAGATGTCGCATATCTTCTGTCGATAGCGGATGGCCCTGGAGTAGTTGTTTTGGCGAAGCGCCATGGCGATCATCTGGCCAAGAATGTCCTGCGCCCCCTTCCATTTGTCCAGGATCGCATGATGGATCTTGTCTGCCTTTTTTATTCGACCCAGGGAATTGTAGGCGCTCGCCAGTCCCCACAGGATCCGGGTGTCGTCGGGCCATCGCTCCAGGTTTTTCAACTGGGCCTTGAGGTGATCTTCGGCCCAGCCCTCGGCGCGGTAGTTGGCCGCCAGACGAAAATGGGCCGAACGGTAATTGTCGTTGGCATTCACGGCGGCACGGAGATCTTCTCTCGAGCGGTCTGCGCGGCTCTGGCTCTCGAAGAACAACGCTCTGAACATGTGGAGGCGAGGCGCCTTGTCGCCGTTCTCCTCGATCAGGTGATCGAGGATATCGATGGTGTCCCCTGTCTGGCCCGTCTGCCAGGAGATGGAGGCCGACGCGAACAGCGAGAAGAACCCGTCGGGGACACTGTGACGGTAAGTGTCCGCCAGGTTCTGAGCGTTTGAGGTCAGGCCGAACGCGTTTGCGAACTCGATGGCCATGCACAGCTTGCGGGAGGGTTCTCTCACGTTTTGCAGTCTCCGCTCCATATCCGAGATGAAGTCGTATCCCGGTCCGGGGGCAGGTCCGTCGGCGATCTCCATGGGCTCCGACGTGTTTTCCAGATCCTTGATCAATCCGCCGTCGATCCTGGTCAGGCCGAGTCCTACCTGCCATCCGCCGGTCTCCTGGCAACTCTTGGCGAGGATCCGATTCCAGCCGGACCTGAGAGTTACGGGAATGACGAACTGATCAGTGGTGTCGTCATCCACCTTCTGTTCCTTGAGTACTTCAATGTCATTGACCCAGAGTCGAATCGGATCGGTTGTTGTCACCCGGATGAGGTAGTTTCCCTCGGAAGGAACCCTGACGTAAGTGTTGGCGTACGCGGTGACCCACGATCCCGGTGACACGAGGTCGCCCAGGTCCAGGTTTCGCTGATGATTCATGGGCACGCCGGTTCTCCATCGCGCGGGGAAGTGGGTTCCCTCGTACTCCTCCTCGTAGTTGAGCTCGCGCTCGGGCGGGTATTCCACAGCAAACCCCTTGCCGTCATCGTTGCCGAACGGGCTGATCACCGCGAAGTGCTGCAGCAACCCGCGTTTGTCGAGGGCGCGATCGGCTGCCACGGTGTCCGCGTTGAGGCGGCGTTGCCAGCTGGCGATGAAGGCGGCCGTTACCCTGCGAAGATTTTTGTCCGGGTGTTTCTCAAGGATCTCCTCGAAAAGGGCCAGTACCTCCCGATACTGGTCCGTGGTCATGGGAAGATCCAGAATGCTCAGGAGGTGGAAGTAGGGTGCGTCGTTGTTTCTGGACGCGAGCGCCGTGTAGTAATGGCGCCACGCCTCATCCTCGTTGCCCTTGAATCGCTCTAACCGCCCTGCGATCTCGTGGGTGGCCGGCGCGTCGGGGGCTATCGATGTGGCCTTGTCGACGGCTTCCTGGGCTTCGTCCATGTTTTGCGCGGTGTAGAATCCGTCCACGGTGATCGACAGTTCCCTCTCGTCCCAGGAGGCCTTCATGGGTCCGAGGGGGTAGCCGGGCATGGTCCGTGTGGATGGTGCGCACGCCGGGAGGGCGAAGAGGATCAGAGCGAAGGTCAGAATGGCGGTTTGTCTCGGCATGTGTACTCGTTTCCTTCCATGTCTAAAAGGGAATCGATCATGGACAGAGGTCAGGGGACTATACAGCGAAAATGCCTATTTTATTCCCGATTATTGCACGAAACCGCCGCCTTGGCATGGACAGTAGCACTTTGGAGATACGTGCCGCGCCCTGAATAGGGCGCGGTCAGGATGAGCTTATGTCCCAGTGAAGCCTGGGAAGCCACCGCCCAAGCCCAGAGGGCTTGCGGAAGCGCATCGTTGCCGTGGCGTTTACGCCGCGGATGAGGGCGGTTTGCAATCTGATGATCGAAGCCCGCAGGGCTTGGCCGGAAGAATCATAAAGTGAACTGAGAAGAACAGGCCATCCTGACCGCGTCCTCATGAGGGCGCGGTACGCGGCGGTTGCCGTCGCCCATGTTCCTTGCGTCCCGTTATTTGCGATAGATCGCGTAGGCGTGGTTCGCGAGGAACTTCACCCAGTTGTACGTGCGCTCAATGATCCGCTTGGAGTACTTATCGGAATATGGATAGGGGCCGCCGTAGTTGTAAGTAAGCTCCTCGGCCCCGCCTTCGTCAATCGAGTCCCTTACGTAGAAGATGCCCATGTCCGTGCAGCCGCCGATCTCTTCCATGTGGTTTTCTATCTTGGTCACGTAGCCGTCGGCTCCCTCCGAGGTGAAATGGCTGAGCATGGAGTTGACCATGGGGCATCCGTCGGTCTCCACAGTGTCGTCGTAGCCCACTATGATGTCCGCGTGCCAGTACAGGTAGTGGTTGTACACGATCATCACCGGAGCGTTCTTGGTGCGCAGCTCGTACTTGATCTGCTCCACGGTGGTTTCGTCCATGAGGGCCACGTTCCACTGGCTGCTATCATTCTTCAAGGGATCGATGAAAATGGTGGTTCTCTCGAACTCGGGTGTCTCCACCAGCTGATCTTCCCAGTCGTCCGGGAGATCGTTTGTCCAGCTGTAATAGACTTCGATGTAGCCCCCGTTGAGATCCGTGGCCATGGGGTAATCCCGGTCCAGCATGGAACCGCCGAGGTAGTTGTACGTATAAATGAGGTCGGATAGCACCCACAGTGTTTCGAAAGCAGGTACGAAGTTATTTGCATTCATCAGGAAGCGCTCGGAGAGATCCGTATCGCCCAGATACTGGATGTCATCGAGTGGTGTGTGCTGGTTCATCAGGATCTCGGCGACCCCGGTGGTGGCCATGAAGAGGCAACTCCCGGCGTCGAACTGGTTTGGAGATGCGAGCACGAAGGGGATCATCTCGGTGTTGACCGCGCCGAAGGCCGTGTCGAAGGCCGTATCGAACGCGTGGGGAGTTATGGACGTGGGATCCGTCGACGCAGTTCGTTTGATTGTCAGCGCGGCGGAGAAAACCGGCAGATCGGGCACCCCCGACACGCTGAAACCGGGCGCCAGAGTACCGGTCTTCATTCCTACATGGAGACTGCATGTATTTGTGTGGACGCCCGAGCAGAGAGACCAGCCATCGGAGGTCATCGCGCCGACCGTCACCGGGCCCGCAGATCTGCCCTCGAGCACGATGAGGTTGTCGCGTGAAACGAGCTTGCCGGAGAACTCCGGATGGATCCGGTATGTCGCGCCGCCGATCTCGTACTCCATGTTTATCTCGTTTTCGTTGGTTTTGACGAGATTCAGGCGGCCTTCTTTCCTGTCGAGAATCGTGAACTGTTTGACGTTGGAGAGTGTGTCCGTGTGGACGATCTGCGAGGCCGGGCTTTTCCAATAATCGCCCGAGGTGTAGTTCTGGTATTCCATGTAGACGTCGCAACCTCCTGCGGCCAGGCCGTCCAGTGTGGAGAGGTCGGAGATCTTGTTGCGCTCCACGGTGAGCCACGTGAGACCGGTCAACCCGGAGAGTGGTGATGCATCGACGATAAGGTTGGCGTCCATGTTGAGCCAGAGCAGGGACGTGAGGGGGGCGAGGGGCGCAAGGTCGGTTATCCCGTTGACTGACAGCCCCAGGGAGGTGAGGCCGGTGAGGGTGGAAAGGGGGCTCAGGTCTGCGATCAGGTTGTTTCCCAGCTGCAATGAGGTGAGGGTGGTCAACCCCGCGAGGGAGGAGATGTCAACGATTTCGTTTTCCCATAGCGAAAGGCTTACAAGGCTGGTGCAGTGCTCGATTCCCGCGATATTTGCGATGCCCATGTCCTGACACTCGAGATCGATGATCAGGGCAAGGTGATCGGCGGTGAGATCCGTGTCGGGTATGTTCAGGGCGGTGCGAACACACGCCTCCAGCTGGGGATCGACAAATTGTCCCGCCGGGAGTCCCCCGTCAGTTCCACCGTCCGGGGCGGATTTGCTGTCGTCGTTACAGTTCGCGAAAAGGACCGCGAAACCAGCGATCAATAATGGGATGGCAATACGTTTTGGCACGGCATACCTCCGACTGACATGAATGAATGAACATCAAGCATATCATCGGAGGCTATTTACCGCAGCACTTCTTGTATTTCTTGCCGCTTCCGCAAGGACAGGGCTCGTTGCGACCCACTTTGGGTTGCTCGCGAACGTATGTTTCCGGAGTAAGAGCATCGCCGTCGAGGAAAAACCACTCGTCGTTTTCCTTCTGAAATTCGGCTCTCTCCCGATGATCTAGCTCTTCGCCATCCTGGACATACCTTGCGCTGAACTCCACCACTCCGGTCTCGTCGTCTTGCGCGCCTTCTTCAACCTTCAGGATCTCCAGCGCGAGCCACTTCGAATTTCTTGCCCACTTGAGGGTTGCCGCTTCGTCGAAGTCATCACGGCTGCGCTCGTGCCGTGTGCGGCGGATGTATTCGATGTCCGCTCTTGTGAACGCCGTGTACCGCGCTCGCATGAGCGCTTCGGCTGTGGGCGCTTTTTGAGAACCGTCGAGATACGGGCCGCAGCATTTGTCGTAGTCCAGTTCGGAGCAGCATGGGCAAGTTGTCATTGATTCCTCCACGCGATTTCGCGGAGGATACCTCATTGCCGTTGCAAATAAACTTAAAAAGATGGTGCGTGATCTTGCGTTTCGCGTGTCGAAACAGCAAATGGGAAAGAAACCAACGGGAGGGAAAAATGAAATTTAGAGTTGTTGTGTCTATTGTAGCGCTTGTATCTGCGAGCCTGATAGGTGGTCTGTACGGTGGCTGCTGGCCCATCGATTACGCCGACGAGGAGTTCAGAGAGGCCATCCCCAAGGAAGAGGATCTCGTGGTCAGAATAGGTCAGGAAGATGGAGATACGGTTCAGACCGCTTCGATAATGCCGCCCCTCGCCGCTCTGGATCCATACGCGGATTGTGACGAGTGCTGCATCGAAGAAATTGAAGGAGAGCAGTACTACGTGGACGGCGAGATCTATCAGATGACCAGGGACGCCAAGTACTACGTCAACGGCGGGCTCGTGGTTACCATGGGTTGGGTGTCGGCCATCGTCAACTCCCCCGACCCTGAGGAGACCGATCTGGGCTACATCTGGGGACCCTGGCAGGAATCCCTGTCGCGCATCGAGTTCCGGTTTGTCATGGACAAGACCTCCGCCGGACACTTCTCGTTTCGGCTGGAAGGCAAGAACATCAATGACACCACCGACAACTGGCAAACCGTTGTGGACGGCGACGTGACGACCACGGACGAGCCGTACGCGAGCATGGGGACCATCGTCCTCGACTACGACAAGGTTCATGAGATCGATACTTCCCACCCCACGCCCGATACCGGGAGGATCATCTACGATTTCGACGTGCGGGATTATCCGTACACAGTGGACGCAACCTTCCAGGACTTCCAGACGTGGGAGGGTGACGTGATCAACGCCGTGTACAGTTACAAACGATTCGATGTTGGGATGGCCGGTCAGTTCAGTTTCGAGATGCAGGCGGATATCTGGCCCGAGGATGCGCCGGACGGAGAGATCGAGACCGTCATGATAGAATCCGCATGGGTCTCCACCGGGCAAGGGCAGGGCGAGGCTTCCATCTCCGGCGGAACCATGGATCTGTCGGATAGTGTGGTGGACTCGGTCAGCCTCGATGAGTGCTGGGCCGATTCCGACGGACTGTTCTACGCGACCTACGAATCCAACAGCGTGGAGTACAACGACGGTACAGGAGAAGTATCAACCATCGGCTGCGGCGCAATCACTACCTGCCCGTCTATTTAGTCAATCCCTTCAACTTGTTCACCCTTATCTTCCCGCGGAAGTAAATCCCGCGGCCAGAAATACGCCACTTCGTGTCGGAAAGGGCACGGCCCTGAAGGCCTCTGGTTCATTTTTTTGGAAACTTTTCCTCGAAACGGCCGATTAGGAAGGGGAGAGGGAGATGAATATGAAACAGAGGCATTCGAATTGCAGGCTCGTTTATCACGTGGTTGTTCACACCAAGTGCAGGGAACATCTGATTGCCAGCCCCGGTGATGCAGAGATACTGTTGACCTTCATGAAGTCGAAGGCCCACGATCTCGACTCTTACATCGAGGAGGGAGGTGGCTGGAAAGAACACCTGCATCTCTTGTTGCAGTCCCGGCCGACAATCAGACTGAGCGATTTGTACGGTCAACTCAAAGGTTACAGCGCCACAATGTGGAGGAAAAGATATCCAGATCGGCCCTTCAAGTGGGGGGACGGGGTATTCGCCAAGTCGGTTGATCCGGACAATTGTTTCGAGTTGCGCGAGTACATCAGAAATCAGTGGCAGCGACATGAAAGCGGACTCCTTGTGCCGGAGTTTGAGCGAACAGACGATTCATGACGGCGCCGCCGTTTTCGGCCGCAGGCCGCATTTCTGGCCGCGGGATTTACTTCCGCGGTGCTGGCGCAGTGAGGGCCGATGACAGGCACATTTTACGAAGCGCGATCATCGACCTTCGGTTTAAAACGTTTCAATCCCTTCCATCCCAGAAACACAGTTGTGGAAACCGCAAAGATCGATACGGCTTCCTTGAAGGGGGATGCAAACGAGGGTGGGTGTTCGCCGGTGGCGATGGCGACGATGGCGAAGCAAATACACACCGCAGGAAACAGCGAGAGGATGGTTATACCCGTCCATGTCTTGCCGGATTTCCAGGCGGCCCCCGCAGCGGCGGCAATTGTTCCACATGCGATGCCGAGCGCCTCGATGCCGCCGACGGGCAATGCCGGTTCAGCAAAGACGCAAGGAATCGCCAGGCTCGCGAGCCCCGTGACGATGAAAAAGATAGACGAAGGAACGCGGCCCAGGGGGGAGAGGGCGGCCAGCAGGATCAGCGCCGAGGTAACCGGCCTGGCTACCATGGCGATCAGATTGGCGCCCGTCGCGGTGCCCAACCGCTGGAGCGGTAACACCGGATCCGAGCTGATGATATCGGGGACAAGCCAGGCGATGATGACCACCGTGGACGCGATAATGATGCCCGGCCTGTGACTTTTCATTCGTTGAGGGAGCCTTTTTCGACAAAGAAAGTCAAAGATCTTTCGGCAGCTTTTTTTGATCCGGGCTCCCTGGCTGGCAGTATCTGTACATGACTATCAGACAATCAATACCAATGCTGATCATCGCCATGGTCACGATGGGCGCCGCCGGTCCGTGCGACCTTCTGGGCATGGGCGGCGAGGATTCGGATTCCGGTGTTTCCGAGGATTGCGGGGAGATCCTGTGCGATCACCAGCTTCTCGTGGAAGTGTTGAGAGCGGACAACGGCGCCTTCTGGGCCGGATCGTACAGATTCATGCTCGAGACGCCCGATACGGAGCAGTACTTCATCGAGTGCTACCTGAGCCATCCCGAAGAGGGCTTCGACTGTTCGACTGGAGATCTCGATATCATCGACGCGGTCAACGATCCCGGCGTCGGCAAGATCTGGCTGGTCATTGCGGGAGCCCCGGCATCGGTGCTCGTGACCCTGGAACACGACGGATGGGTCATCGGCGAGCGTGTTCTTGTCCCCGAATACGAGGAGAACGCCCCCAACGGGGATGACTGTCCTCCGGTCTGCTATGTGGGCGAGGACAGCATGGCCGTGGAGTCCTGGTAGAAAACCCCGGCCCTCGTCACTTCACTCCAAGCTCTTTCAGGACGTTGTCGGCGCCGATGACGGCGTCGAGGTACCAGAGAACGGATCTTATCTCCACCATGATATTTCGCGAGAGGCGGGGATTGTAACCGTAGTCGCCGCTGATGTTTTCGTAGACCCGATCGAAGTTCAATCCCACCAGGTGTCCATTCGCATCGAGGGCGGGGCTACCCGAGTTTCCGCCGGTGGTGTCCGCGTTGGAGAGGAAGCAGACGGGAACGTCTCCGAGTTTGTCGTCGGCGAAGGGCAGCCGTTTGTCGCGGATAGTCTTCACAACGTTGTCGGGCGCGTTGAAAGGCTTTTTGTCGGTAGCCTTGGCGAGCAATCCCGAGAGGGTCGTCAGGGGCGTGTGCCAGACGCCGTCCCGGGGACTGTATCCCGCCACGGTTGCGAAGGAGATGCGGGGACTGGCGTTGGCGTCCGGGTAGAACGCGGCGCCCCTCATCTCCACCAGTGATTCGATGTAGGGAGGACGCAAACGTGAAAACGCGCCCTTGCGCGCTTTTTTTCTGTCGTCGTAAGCGTCGAGTTCTTCGGCCATCTCCAGGGCGAGCCGAATTGCCGGATCCGCGCTACCCTTCAGCCGGTCCATGTCCGCACCGAACAGATCCTCCCGAACGGAGACATCCATGAGCCGCGAACCCTTGTACAGCCGATCCACGAAACGCTTTATGGAAGCCTCCCCGTAGTCGCCGCGCAGGGCCGTCTCGAACGTCGCGATCCTTTCGGACTGCGGCAGCTTGCCGAGACGATCCAGGAACATGGCAAGGATCCGGCGATCCGCCTCGGGATCCAGGCTGCGCTGAGCCTGCTTGAGATCGTCGAGGGTGTTGTCCCGGTCCCGATCCTGGAACCCGGGCTCCCGCTCGTCGTCGGGCTTGACCTGCTCCGAATGCCATTTTGTGATCGTGCGGGCAAAGCCCATCAACTTGTTTCCCCACAGGATGTAGCGGATGAGGAAGTCCCGATCCCGCCCTTCGTCGCCGCTCTCCAGGTACCCGGTCAGGTCGTCGAGGGCGGTCCCCCAGCGTCCGGCGCGTTCGGGGTCGGAGGCCACCCATTTTTTCCAGTCCTGTTCCTGCGTCGCCTTCTTCCCCAGAACATCGGCGCGCTGCAGGCCCGTGACCATCCCGCGGGCGTTGGTGAGGGCGTTGTTGAGGCTCTTGACCATGCCGGTCGTGGGCAAGCAGGATTCAGGCACGTCCGCGCATACCTTTTCCATCACGCCTATCCATTCGGTGAAGAGGTTCAGGCGCGTGGGATAGTACCACTCCAGATCCCGGCGTACCGAAGCCAGCGTGCGGTACCGCGCGGTACGGTAGGGCGTTCCCACTACCATCACCAGATCGCCGGGGGAGACGCCTCCTTTGCCTATCTTGAAGTGGGCCTCCGGCTTGTACGGAACATTGTCCTTCGAGTACTCGGCGGGCTTGCCGTCCTTGTCTACGTATGCTCGCACGAACGTGAAGTCCATGGTGTGTCGCGGCCATTGCCAGTTATCGACCTCTCCTCCGAACTCGCCGAGGGATTGGGGCGGAAGGGCGACCAGTCGTACGTCCTTCAGCTCCAGGTTCTCCAGCAGGATGAACCCCAGCCCGTCGTTGTTGCGGGATACGCGGCAGCGGGTGTTTGGTTTTTTCTCGCACTTCTTGACGGCCGCCTTCTCCCTCACCTCTATCATCTCGATTCTCTCGAGATCGGATCCTCCCTTCGGCATGTCGCGGAGGAGCTGTTCGGTTATCTCGGTTTGCTTCATGAAGACGAAGGCGCGAAGTCCGTGGCCATCCAGTTCACCGGCGCGATCGCTAGCCAGAAAACCCGTTTCCAGGAGATTGTTTTCGGGCGTGGAGTTGCGCTGGATTCCCGCGAAGGCGCAATGGTGATTGGTGATCATGAGGCCGTCCGCCGATACGAACGACGCGGAGCATCCCCTGAGGCCGACCGCCGCGCGGGCCAGTCCGCCCACGTCGGGTGTCCACAGATCCTTCAGGGGGATCTTCAACCCGCGCTTCTTCAGGGCGTCCTCGTCCAGGTCGGCGAGACCGTCCCACGGCCACATGCCTTCTCCGCTCGGCGGGAGAGGGGAGAGATTCGGGCGACAGGGCCCGGTATCGACGACATCGGGGGTGTCATTCGACTCCGGGGTCTCCATGCCGGGTTTGTCTCCGGAGGGTTGCACCTCGCCGCAACCGACTGTTGCAAGAAGGGTTACAAGCGTGGCCATGAGTGTGATTCTGGTTTTGAAATGCATGGGTCAAAACTTTCTTATCAGCGAATCCATTCGCTCGAGTGAATCGGCCAGTGTCGAGGGAGGGCAGGGCAGGCTTCTGGTCTCGCCGATCTTTTGATTACCCTGGTAGAAGTAAAAACGTTGCGAGGAGGATGTGCAGCCCACGCCTGCGGAAACGGAGTAATGCTCGTTGAAATCCGCGCATACGGAATCGATGATCTTTGCGGATTCGTTTGCTTTCATCCTGATTCGCGAGATGGAGGGGGCAGCGCATTTGAGCTTCTTGCCCTTGTAGTAGGGAGTTGTCCGCTCCAACTTTGATGCGCCTTCGCGTTCGACGGAGAACCTTTGCACAGGCCCGCATGGCCCCTCCGACCCACGGAAGTAATACACCAGGCGATCCACCTTGTCGCAGGGAATGGGGGGGGAGGAGTGCGTGGGCACGGCCTGTTTTTCGGCTCTTTGCCGTTTGCAGTAGGTGGTGTCAGGATCGGGGGGAGCGGGTTCGTCGACG
>JAUVAN010000370.1 GCA_030591725.1 Deltaproteobacteria bacterium | reverse complement strand
CTGCGAGCAGGGACACGACGAGGAAGAAGGGAAACCTGAACGACTCGGGAACCCTGCTCATGAGCCCAAACGCGCTGGCGCAGTTCTCCACGTACCGAAAACTGAAGCACCCATCGATGACCGTGATACTGGTCCGATGCCTTCGGATGAAGCGCGATCGCCGCATCTCCTCGCTCTCGTCTCCGCAAACCTTGTAATCGTCGGTATGGGCAAGGAACTCATCATCGACGAGCGTATGGGTAGCCCACTGCTTGGTCCCCTGATCCAGCGCCACCGCGAGCACGAACAGGATGATGAGACTGATCAGCGGCTTCTTTAATGTCTGAGTCACGACTACCTCACCCTTCCAATACGAGTTTTCCCGCAGCGATCAGATCCCTGACCACGGCCGCGCAGCGCACGCACAGATCAGGATGCTCGCCGTCAGTTCCCACGCCGTTCCCCAGACGCCAGCACCGGGGGCACTTGGGATCTTTGCTCGGTCGGGCCTCTACCTCAACCTCGCCGGCGCCCTCCTCAACCGTCGCCGCAGATACCAGAAGCACCTCGGTCAGCAGCTCGGAACCCATGTCCCGCAGCAACTCCAGCGTGGGGCCACTTGCGCGAACGACCACCTCCGCCTGCAACGCGTTGCCGATGTCGCCTGCCTTGCGCATCACCTCGAGCACCTTGGTGACCTCCCTGCGAACCTCTCTTATGGTCGACCAACGTTCGAGAAGCGCATCGTCTTCCCACCGGGGCTCACCGATCGCGAATTCGGCAAGAAACACCGAATCTTCCTTGTCGCCCGGCAGGTTCCTCCACACGTCCTCCGCCGTAAAGCTGAGCACCGGCGCCAGAACCCTGGCCATGCTGCTCACCATGGAGTGCAGAACCGTCTGCGCAGCGCGCCTCAGGGGACCGTCGGATTGCTCGCAATAGAGCCGATCCTTGATGATATCCAGGTAGAACGAAGACAGTTCAACGGTGGCCAGTTCTATTGTCCCGTGAAAAATGTGATGAAAGTTGTACTCTTCGTAGGCTCGGTCCAGCCGCTTCAGATACTTGTTGAAGCGCGCCAGCATCCAGCGGTCAATCTCCGGCATCTCCTCGAACGCCACCGCGTCCGTCGCCGGATCGAAGTCATTTAGGTTGCCCAGCATGAACTTGAACGTGTTGCGAATCTTCCGGTACGAATCGACCAGGCTCTTGATTATCGTCGGAGAGTAGACGATGTCCGAACGATAGTCCTCATAACCCACCCACAGTCGCAATATCTCCGCGCCCTGAGCTTCGATGGTCTTTTTGGGGGGGACGAAGTTCTTCTGGCTCTTGGACAGGATCTCGCCCTTTTCGTTGCAAATAAAGCCATGGGTCAGGACCGTCTTGTAGGGCGCGTGTCCCCGAGTCGCCGTGGCCGTCAGCAGTGATGTGTGGAACCAACCTCTGTGCTGATCGGAACCCTCCAGATAGAGGTCAACCGGCACGCTCAGGCCTTCTCGCTTTTGCGCCACCGCAGCCCAGCTCACCCCGGACTCGAACCACACGTCGACGATGTTCTCTTCCTTGGTGAAGTTCTTGCCCCCGCACTTGCACACGGTCCCTTCCGGCAGAAGGTCCACCGCGTCACGCCTGAACCACTCATCGCTGCCGTGCTCGCCGATCAATTGGGCGATGTGGCGAATCACGTCCCCGTCCACAAGGGACTCGCCGCAGCTGTCGCAGAAGAAAAACGGGAGGGGAACTCCCCACAGTCGCTGGCGGGATATGCACCAGTCCGGCCTGCCCTCGACCATCCCATGGATCCGATCGTGGCCCCACGGCGGGATCCAGCGGGTCTTGTCGATCTCGGCGAGCGCCTTCTCCCGAAGGCCGGTCTTGTCCATGGAGATGAACCACTGGGGCGTCGCGCGAAATATTATCGGCTGCTTGCACCTCCAGCACGCGGGATACTGGTGTTTCAGGGTCTGGCCCACCGGGTTGAGCAACACGCCCTCATCGTGAAGGAACTGCACGATCTTGGGGTTTGCATCCCATACCAACTCCCCGCTCCACCGCTCCACGTCCGCCTCGAAGCGGCCGTTCTCGTCAACCGGAGCATAAGGCTCGATGCCGACCGAGGCGCAAAGAGAGTAGTCCTCCTGACCATGGCCGGGCGCTGTATGCACGCAACCGGTCCCGGCCTCGAGGGTGACGTAATCGGCCGTCATGACCGGAATTTCCCGCTCGATGAAGGGGTGATTGCATCGGATATCCGCGAGCTTGCGCCCTTCCACTGACTCGCCGATGGGCGTAAAGTCCACCTTGCATTCCTCGGACGTGGGCCGGGCCATCTCCTCGGCAATCAATATCCGCTCGGAACCCACGCGGTACGCCCTGTACTTGTAAGAAGGATGAACCGCTATAACCAGAGACGCGGGCAGGGTCCACGGAGTGGTGGTCCAGATCATGAGTGACAGCGGCGTGCCATCATCTTCGATACCCAGGACATCTTGAATTTTATCGCGATCGATCACCGAGTACTTCACGAAAACGGAGGGAGATACATGGTCGTGATGCTCGACCTCGGCTTCCGCCAGGGCCGTGCGGCAACCGGCGCACCAGTAAACCGGTTTGCGACCCCGGTAGATCATTCCCGCGTCGACGACCCTGGCCAGCTCCTCCACGATAGTCTGCTCGTAATCCTTGTCGATGGTGCGGTAGGACTCTTCCCACAGGGAGAAGACGCCCAGGCGCTTCAGCTCCTCCATCTGGTGGTCGGACCATTTCACCGCGAACTGCTCGCAGCGCTTGCGGATCGAAAGTTTGTCGTCCGTGTCCTTCGGCTTGCCCAGCTCGCGCTCGGCGTTCAGCTCGATCGGGAGGCCGTGACAGTCCCAGCCCGGGATGTAGCGAACGTGGTTGCCCTTCATGGACCGGTACTTGACCACCAGATCCTTGAGAACCTTGTTGAGGATGTGGCCGTGATGAATGCCGCCGTTGGCGTACGGCGGTCCATCGTGAAATACGAAGGGAGTGTTGTCCTTCGTTTGCTCCAGCAATCGCTCGTAGATCTTCTCCTCTTCCCAGAACTTGATAAATTCCGGCTCCCGTCTGGCCAGAGACGCTTTCATTGGAAATTCGGTTTTGGGAAGGCAGATGCTTTGTTTGTACGTGTCAGCCATTTTATTTCCTGTTCAAAGAAGCGAGGAACAGTTCACGGGATTTTACTGGGTTTCGCCGGCAATCTTGATGTACTTCTTCTTGAGAAGATTCTGTAACACCGTGGCCGATTCGCTGTCGCTCAGGACGGTCTTGTCGAGAACCTGCTGGACGGTCGGCTTCTCCAGCACAATCTGAAAAATCGAGAGGGCTTGATCCTCCAGATCTGTAAGCTTCAATTCGAGCGGGATGCACACGATGAGCGTGGAGTCCATGGGCGGCAACTTCTCCTGGGTATGCCGCAGCTCGTCGAGCTGTCTCAATCCCTCCATGAGGATATGCTCGGTGGGCATGTTGATCTGGTCCGGATAGTTGTGGGACTCGGGCCCGAGCAACTCGAACGTGCCGTCCTCCCAGGACAGTATCCGATAAATCGCCTTGACCGGAGAAAGATCGGGCGAATCGCTTATGGTCGAATGCACGAGCTTGCCCTTGACCATGTGGATCTTGGCCATGACCTTGCCCTTGCGAAGGGCGAGCGTGCCGGTCTTCTTGCTGGTGCTGAACAACTGGATGAGATCGGGCAGGGGCACCTCGGTGATGGTGCCGGTCATGGACCGCGAGCTGTCGTGCACGGTCATCTTGCCCATGTCCTGGTAGCTCTGGCGCGAGGCCTGCGTCGACTCCGAGGCTGCCATATCGGGAGCATTCTCGCTTGCGTCCACCACCTTCATGATGGAAGTGCCGATCAGGATGCGGTCTCCCTTGGATACCACCGCCTTCGAGACCTTCTCCCCGTTCACGAAGGTGCCGTTGGTGCTTCCCCTGTCGACGAGGTTGATCTTGCCGTTCTTGACGACCAGCACGGCGTGCCGGCGGGAAACCATATCCTCCATGAG
>JAUVAN010000341.1 GCA_030591725.1 Deltaproteobacteria bacterium | reverse complement strand
GTGAAGCAGGGGATCCCACGCGGATTTGCCGTTCCCGAGGCACATGAAGTCCAGCCATCCGTCATTGTCGTAATCGCCCCACACGCCGCCGCCGCACGATCCCGCCACCGATCCGATGGCGGTGGAGGTGACGTTTGTGAACCCGCCGCTCCCGTCGTTTTGGTGGAGAGTGGGACCGTTGGTCATCAGATCGTCGTCGCCGTCGTTGTCGTAGTCGCCCCACGCCACATGGTTGCCAACGGCCAGGCCGCCCGGTTGAAACCACTTGTCGGCAGCGGGGATATCATCGTGCCATTCCACCATGAGCCTTACGGCAAAGTTGTACGGGACCTGCAAGGTGAGGCCGTTGTAGTAGCTGTTGGCGTCGGCTTGCGGCATGTTGATCGAGGAGTGACAGTCGTCCCATGCCACGCAGTCGCTTGAGCTCGGGCCGAACATGATGCGCGGGTCGTCCGTGGTTTCCCAGTACTGCGCGATGTAGAACAGGCCGGGTATTTCGACCTCGATGGGAGTTTCAAAAACGTAATCCACCCATTCTCCCTGGTCGTCCGGCGAGAGGCAGCGATCGCCGTCCCACATGGATTCCCACTGGTAGAAATCGAAGCCGTTGCTGCCGAAGTCATCGTGTGCGCCGAGTGTGACCGGCCTGATTCCCCCACCTGTCAGGTTGCCCCACTTGACGCGAGCGCCGTACACGGTGGCAGGTGCCGTCAGATCGAAGCGAACAGCCTCCCACATGGGCTCTTCCTCCAGCAGGTAGGTACCCTCTACTCCGCCGATGGGGTTCCAGGTTTTGTCAATGATAGTGCTGTCGGCATCGTCCGCGTCCCAGGCGATTTCCACCGCCTGGTCGGGGAAGGTCCCGTCAGCGGTCTCCACGCACTCATCGCCGCCGTCGTTGCCCGCATCGTCGTCGGTGTCCGTGTCTCCCCCGTCCGGCAGCCCTCCGTCACTCTTGCTGCCTCCGTCCGAGCAGGCCAGAGGCCCAAGACAGAAGATCATCGCCGCCGCAACCAGGATCGGGATGTTGTGATTTTTCATGGATTTCCCCTGTTCTTTGTCAAAATCGAATTACATCAATCTAGAGAGTACACGAAAGCGGATTAGCTCGCTTTGATGAATAATTGTCCAGAAGAGCTTGTCCATGGGGGTGAAAAGTAAATAGAATGAACGAATACAATGTTTCTTTGATCAAAGATCGCTGAAGTGTCAGGGCACTGTTCCGTGTCAATCCTGTGGGGGAACATGCCGGGTAGCCTGGGGAGGATTGGAATGAGGGCTGGATACTTGCTGGTCGGATTCATCGCGACGTTTGCGCTGATCGGGTGCAAGCTGTCCGTGGGCGGCGGTGGCGACGGTACGGGAACAGTCAAGGGGTTCAGCGTACAGTGGACATTGTCGGATTGGGACACCGGGGAAGCCGTCAACTGTAAAGACGCCCGGGCGCAGACGGTCAGGATCACAGTTGTCGACTCTACGGGTACGGCCAACGAATACTACTGGTTCTGCTCCGACGACAGCGGCGAGATCGACCGGGAGTTGGCTGCAGGCAACGCATCCATCACTGCAGAGCTGCTCAGCGGCGATACCATCGTGTCAGAGGTAACCTTTCCCCACATGTTGAGTTCGGAAACCGGGGCCGATGATCTGGGTCTGGTCGATTTCGGGGTCCTGATCTTCGACCCCGTATCCCTTGCCGACTCCTCCATCGAGTGGCAGTGGAGAAACAGCGACGCCGTCGACGATTGGATGTCAGCCGGCGATTGCGAGGCCGCAGGTATTGACTACGTTTATTTATGGGTATGGAACCCCCACACGCAGAGCTGGTGGACCGATCCCGGCTGGACCGAATTCGCCTGCGAGGCTCAAGATCACGGGGACGGTGAAGGTTTGTGGTCCGGTCTTCACATCCACGATTTCCTCGCGGCCGGCGACTACCAGCTTTCCCTGGGTTTCTATCAGGAGGTCGATTACACCGATGGCGGGGGCGATACCACCGACCTGCTCATGTACCACGACACCCGGAGTGTGACCCTGGTGGCGGACGCCACCGCAGACGACCACAACGATCTGGGGTTCACCGTTATCGACCCGGATCAGGAAACCTTCGGTGTCCTCAAGATTTACCTCATCTGGAATCAAACCGATGGCACCCAGTTCGAGGACTGCTACAACAGCAATGTGAACGCCATGGGCTTCGGGCTGCGAAATAGCGGATGGGTCGCCGCCGAGGTGCCCGTGGACGCGGGTCCGGGGTGTCTGAACAGTCTGCTGTTCGAGGACGTGCCCATTCTCTCCGACGCCTATGAACTTCTGGTTACCGGCGCCACCGTTGATGGGGAGATTCTCTGGTTTGCCCTGTGCACCGGTCTGGATCCCGAGGAGGTGGCTACGCCGGCTGACGCAGGCGGCTTCATTTGTGAGATCGAGAACCAGCTCGCGCCGTGACCACCGGTTGAAAATCCTCTATCGTTCCGGGCGCCTCGTCGAACTTGTCTCTCAGGCTCGTGAGCGCCGCCCGCAACACCCTCGACGCCCAGGATTTGGAACGACCCAGATGCCTGGCGATGTCCACCAACTGTGCGTCTTCGAAGAAATACATCCGAAGCAGGGTCTGCTGTTTTGTGGGCAAAGTTTCGAGATATGCGCCGACCATCGCGTAGTATTCCTTCCGTTCCACTTCGAACTCCGCCTGCGCGGGGCTGGTGTCCTGTTCTTCGTCGTACTCCGCGACGTGGGTCGTGATGTAGACAGCAGCGACATCCTTCAACCTGTCGGCCATTCGGTGGGTGGCCTCGACGATGTCTCCGGGAGGAGGGTCCTCGTTTGCGTGGTACATCAATTCGTCGGACTTCCTGTAGGCGGAGACCTTGCGCAGCATTCTCCTCGGGAGCCAGCTCGACTCCACCATGCCGTCGTAAATCGCGCCCTTTATTCGCGGCGCCGCGTAGGCGCTGAACGGCACCCCTGTTTCGGGATCGTAGCGGTCGATGGCCGACGCGAGGCCCATCATGGCGAAGGAGCGCAGATCCTCGGTCTCGGCAAAGGAGCCAAACCTCCGCCGCATGACGTTGGTGAGTTTGTCGAGCAGCTCCATGTGCTTCGCGGCGAGCATTTCTCTGTCGGCGCTGTCCATGGTGGCGGATGATACATTCGCGAAGCGGGCGGGGCAATCGATCCCTTGAGGTTGACATTTTTCTTTGTGTTATTAAGTTCCCCCCAATTATGCCGATCTACGAATACCATTGCAGGGCATGCGGCCACGAGTTCGAGGTGATACAGAAGATCACCGATCGACCCATCAGAAAATGCGAGGCGTGCGGGAGGTTGCAGGCGAAACGCGGTATCTCCCAGACCAGCTTTGTGCTCAAGGGGTCCGGCTGGTACGCCACCGAATACGGCAATCACAAATCCGATGCAGCGAAAGAGGCCGCAGAAAAGCCCGCGACCGAGGCCAAGTCCAAGAGTGATTCGTCAAAGAAGGACGGCGCCAAGAAGACCGTGAGCGAAACGAAGAAGGCGTCTTGATCTGTCGTTAAGCGGGATGGGGTTATTCCGTGAGATATCCAAACTGAGAACGAAACTCCTCCGGTGTGCAGCTTGCCACCCGGGCCAGTCTGGAGAGCCGTTTTTTGTCTTTGAAGTCAGACTTCTCCAGGCGGATCATGAAGTCCCTGCACATCTGGTAGTACGGGTTGTCCATGTCGACCATTCGCGTGGCGATCCTGCCCGTTTCCTCATCGATGACCTCGTCCAGCCGGATGATGTACGGGCCGCCGTCTCGGATGGCGATCATGGCGTTGGTGCCGCCGTTGAGGAGGTATCTCACCGCCGAGTAGCCCAGGTTCTGGGTGTATTCCAGATCGTACGAGTTTGCCGGCAGAGAACGCAGCTCGTAGCCCAGGTTTTTGTTGACGATGGTGCAGTCGATCCCCCTGGCCTCGAGGCGTTTCTTGACGCGATCCTTCACGATTCTGGCAAGGGAGATCTCGGAGTATCGAATGTTACCGTGATCGTCCACTTCCGCGCCGTTGATGTGTTTCAGATCGTCGTCGTCGAGGGACGCGATGAGCCCCTCGGATAGCATGACCACGCCGTAATCGCGCCCCAGCAGTTTGCGCTTGATGATGGCGCCCTCGAGGATGTCGCAGACGTGCGTCATGCGGATGGGTTTGCCGTGGAACTCCTCGCCGATGATGGTGAGGGTCGCCCCCGCGGCGATTCCCATGCCCAGCGCCAGGTGCCCCGCCTTTCGCCCCATGGTGACCAGGAAGTACCATCGATTGGTGGTGAACGCGTCCTCCATGATGGCCTTGACTATCTGTGCGCCCATCTCCCGGGCGGTCTGGTAGCCGAAGGTGAGCATCTGTCCCGGGAGTGGAAGATCGTTGTCGATTGTCTTGGGGACGTGCACGACCTGCATCTGGTCGCCGGCCATCCGGTCGATCTCCCGCGCCGTGAAGGCCGTGTCGTCGCC
>JAUVAN010000460.1 GCA_030591725.1 Deltaproteobacteria bacterium | reverse complement strand
CACCCTCGTTATGCCCGGACATCGCATGCCTATTGTCGGGTGCAGCAGTTGTGGTCATCCATCTCACCCATGTTTTCGAAGAACCCCGGAGTCCACCATCCACAAGGCGATCCAGGATCTTCGCACCGCCCACAACCTGTAGCATTCACGACAGGAGCGGAGGGACTTGAACCCCCAACCGCCGGTTTTGGAAACCGGTGCTCTGCCAATTGAGCTACGCTCCTTTGCGGACTTTGCCCGCCACCGGCGGTTAAACCCTATTTCCTCTTGATCTTATGGGCTGAATGTTTGCGCTCGCGCTTGCAGAACTTGCGCAATTCGAGCTTCGGCACACCGCCCATTACGTTGACACTCGTACGGTAGTTGAGGTCGCCGCACTCCTTGCATTGGAGCCAGACGTACTCGCGTTTTGCCGCTTTCGCCATTTCCGATCACATCCACTCTTAAAAAGCGGTATACGAATCGCCGGACTACTCGAGAACCTTTGCGACGACACCGGACCCGACCGTACGACCGCCTTCACGCACCGCAAACCGCAGGCCCTGCTCCATGGCCACCGTCTTGCCGAGCTCGATCTCCATCGAGATGTTGTCGCCCGGCATGCACATCTCGGCACCCATCAGCTTGAGCCCGCCGGTCACGTCGGTAGTCCGGAAGTAGAACTGGGGCCTGTATCCGTTAAAGAACGGCGTGTGCCGCCCGCCCTCCTCCTTGGTCAACACGTACACCTGGCTTTCGAACTTCGTGTGAGGCGTAATCGATCCGGGGGCGGCCAGAACCTGCCCGCGCTCGACCTCGTCTTTCTTGGTACCACGCATCAGACAACCGACGTTGTCACCGGCCTCACCGGAATTGAGCGTCTTGTTGAACATTTCGACGCCCGTCACTATCGTCTTCTGGGTGTCCATCAGGCCGACGATCTCCACTTCGTCGCCGACTTTGACCCTGCCACGCTCGATTCGCCCGGTGGCGACCGTGCCGCGACCCTTGATGCTGAAGACGTCCTCGACAGACATCAGGAACGGCAGGTCCGCATCCCGTTCCGGCACGGGGATGTACTCGTCCAGAGCATCCATCAGCTCGACAATGCTCTTGGTCTTCTCCGGATCGTCCGGGTCTCCCAGCGCAAGCGAGGCCGATCCGCGAATAACCGGAATGTCGTCACCCGGGAAATCGTACTTGCTCATCAGCTCCCGGACTTCCATGTCGACCAGGTCGAGCAGCTCGGGATCATCAACAAGATCCACCTTGTTGAGGTAGACAATCAGGAAAGGCACGTTCACCTGGCGAGCGAGCAGGATGTGCTCACGAGTCTGAGGCATCGGGCCGTCAGCGGCCGACACCACCAGGATCGCACCATCCATTTGCGCAGCGCCGGTGATCATGTTCTTGACGTAGTCGGCGTGCCCCGGGCAGTCGATGTGAGCGTAGTGGCGCTTCTCCGTTTCATATTCCACGTGCGACGTCGCAATCGTCAGAATCTTCGTGGCGTCGCGCCGACCCTGTTTCTCCGACGCCTTGGCCACCTCGTCATATGACTTGAACTTCGCCAAGTTCTTGCGCGCCTGCACCGCCGTCATGGCCGCCGTCAACGTCGTCTTGCCGTGATCGACGTGCCCGATCGTTCCGACATTGAGATGCGGTTTCGTTCTTTCAAAAGTTTCCTTGGCCATCCAACTTGTACCTCCACTCGCTCGAGGCTGACAACCCTCAATCGAACCTTTGACGTTAGTCTGCCGGAACCACCGGCGCCGAACGCTCCGTGTCTAAAGGAACGTCCAATCTGCTATGCGATCCCATCAATGCCTGGCCGACGGCGCCAGAGGCAAGGGTGTATCACCTTTGCCATCCCTGGTTACGATGCCAATAAGCTGCTGACGGGACTCGAACCCGTGACCTCGTCCTTACCAAGGACGCGCTCTACCAACTGAGCTACAGCAGCAACGTCCGACGATGATGTCCGAGCACCAGATCGCGCACACCAACTACTGTCGCCACCTCGGCTGCGCGGCCCTCCATAAGTTCGCGCCTCGCTGCGAGGTCCGGGATCGCGCCGGCCGACCCGGGCCCAACCCGCGCAGCCGGCTCGCAGTCTGGATGAATCTCCACCCAGAGCCGCGCGAGTATAAGAAATCGTTGCACCCTGTCAAATGCAAAAAAGCAACGTAACAGCCGCCAAACCGATGCATGGCAGGAAAAACAAGCCACACTACATATATTTACACGACACTGAATTACTCACTACCGAAGAAACTCCTCCCAAATGGTCACCCTTAACACACATGCGAGCCCCGGACTAGGCAGGTGACAACCAGGTGTAGCACATTCGCCCAATGACGCGAGATCAGGCCGGATGGTCCCTTGCCCTGTTGTGGGACAATCCTCAGCCGGGGCGCCAAGATACAGGACAGGGAGCTTCCCTTTCGGACAGTTATCTCGGATCATGCACGTATGACT
>JAUVAN010000418.1 GCA_030591725.1 Deltaproteobacteria bacterium | reverse complement strand
GTCGTGGGAGAAACCCTCGGGGTCCAGGTCCACGTAGTCGTAGCCCAGGCCGTCCAGGATCCCCCGCACCCGGTCAAAACCGAGCAGGGTGGGGTTGAGTTTGACGTATGTGTCCAGTTTCTGCTCGGTGAGCATGTAGGAACAAATTGCCTCGATTTCGTTTGGGGGGCAGCCGTGCATGGTGGACAGAGTCACCGAACCGCAGATCGCGGACGGGATCTTGTCGGCCAGTGTTCGCAGGTCTTGCGTCCTTTCGGGGAAGTAGCGTGACGCGACATCAACCATCTCGGCTATCCAGCCGTTGAATTGCTCCTCGTGGCCTGAGTCCTTCATGCGGTGGAGGTACTGCTGCATGCGATCGGTCTTGATCCCTTCGAGGTCATAGCCAACGCTCATATTGAAGACGAACGAGCGTCCTGAAGGTCCCTTCTTGAAGCCGAACAATTCCTCAACCAGGTGGAGCAGGATCCACGCCTTTGCATACTCCATCCACGCCTCGGTGAGGGAGAGCTCGGTGGACCACTCCGTGTTCAAGCCCTCGTCGTAGGCGTCGATACAGGGTTTGTCGATCTCCAGGGAATCGAGGATCTGCACAGTTTTTAGCTCGATGAATCTGCTCCCGGTGAGGTAGGAGGTCAGGATATTGATCGCCAGCTGCGTGTGAGGGCCGGCGGCGGGACCGAGCACCGTGCCGGTGGTCTCGCCCAACAGATTGATACCCCGCTCATCCGCCTTTCGATACCAGGAGCTCTCATGGATCTCCATGATCGACCCCTGCGTCTTGTACTCCTCGAAAACCCGTTCCAGCAATTCGGTGAAGGTTACCAGCCTCAATTTGTCGCCCATGCGAGCCTCCTCAGTCATCAATTACCGGTGATCAGTAGTCTGCGATCGTGTTCGGGCGGGAACATGTATCACTTTTTAGACATTCTGTGAGTTCATCTATCGAACTCGCGTTAGTCCACGACGCTTTGCTCATTGAACCATCGGACAGTCTGGCGCTATCATTGTCTGTCGACATTGGCGCCGCGTCAAGAAGAATGATGAGGCGTTTGCAGTGCACAGAGATTGCCCGTAGAGGAAACAAGGAGTATGACCGTGAAGAAGATCAAAGGACCTGGGATTTTTCTGGCGCAGTTCATGGGTGACGATGAGCCGTTCAACAACATCCGGAACATCTGTAAGTGGGCATCGTCTATCGGGTACACAGGAGTGCAGATTCCTACCTGGGACCCTCGGGCCATCGATCTTGAGAAAGCGGCGGAATCAAAGACCTACTGTGACGAGTACGCCGGAATGCTCAAAGAAGCAGGTGTTCAGGCCGTGGATCTTGGTTCGTATCTGCAAGGACAGGTGCTAGCATTTCACCCGGCATATGCCGAAGGTTTTTCGGTATTTCACCCTGCAGGTTTGAAGGGGGATGATGTCACCCGGTGGGGCGAGGATCAGCTGAAGAAATCGGTACGAGCCGCGGTCAATCTCGGGATAACGAACATTTCGGTGATGTCCGGAGGATTTCTGTGGCACATGATCTATCCCTGGCCTCAGAGACCCGAGGGAGTAGTGGACGAGGCATTCTCAGAGCTTGCGAGGCGGTGGAAGCCAATCCTGTCCTTTGCCGAGGAACACGGGGTTACTTTCGGATATGAACTTCATCCGGGATCCGACCTCTATGATGGGGCAACTTTTGAGATGTTTCTGGATAAGGTCGATGAAAGTCCGGCGGCGTGCATAACCTATGATCCGAGTCACTTCGTCCTGCAGCAACTGGATTACCTCCACTTCATCCAGCTCTATGGCGACAGGATCACGGCATTTCATGTGAAGGATGCCGAGTTCAACCCCGACGGCAGGGTCGGTGTGTATGGAGGGTATCAGTCATGGGTCGGAAGAGCCGGAAGGTTCCGTTCTCTTGGTGACGGTCAGGTGGACTTCAAGAGAATCATGACCCTTCTGATAGAGGCCGACTACGAGGGCTGGGCGATACTGGAATGGGAATGTTGCATAAAGAGTTCGGACCAGGGTGCCCGGGAGGGAGCGCCGTTTATCGCTGATCTTCTCATAGACCAGACGGAAACGGCCTTTGATGATTTCGCGGGAGGCACGGCAGACAAAGCAACGAACAGGAAACTGCTCGGTCTTGATTGAGAGGACCGTATTGATCAATGCCGTAGTACCAGTTTGGAGGTAAATGATGAAATCATGGAAACGTAAGATCAGAATGGGTATGGTCGGAGGCGGGCAGGGGGCCTTTATTGGGGGCGTCCACAGGATGGCCGCGGCTCTTGATCAACAGATTGAGATGATTGCCGGGTGCTTCTCCCGGGATTTTGAGAATACGAAAACGACCGGAGAACAGCTCTACCTGGATCCGTCCCGCTGCTACCGGACCTACGAAGAGATGGCGGAAAAGGAAGCCGCCCTCCCCGAAGGCAAGAGAATCGATTTTGTCTCAGTTGTCACACCAAACAAGATGCACTTTCCAATCGCGAAGAGCTTTCTGGAAGCAGGGATCCATGTTGTCTGTGACAAGCCGATGACCTTCACCCTGGATGAAGCGAAGGAACTGGCCCAGTTAGTCGATAAAACCGGCCTGGTATTTGCCCTTACGCACAACTACACCGGTCATCCGCTTGTTCGTCACGCGAGGAAGCTCTTTGCCGACGGCGAGCTCGGAACCGTTCGCAAAGTTATCGTTGACTATCTGCAGGAGTTCCTGTGTATTCCCCACGAAAAACTGGGAATGAAGCAGGCTGTCTGGCGAACCGATCCGGCTCAGTCAGGGATTGGCGGGACCATGGGGGATGTAGGTACCCACTGTTTGAACCTGCTCGAGTACATCACTCGAGACCCGGTATCCGAGGTGTGTGCGGACAAGAGTACGTTCCTCCCGGACAGAGCCCTGGATGAGGACGTGAATGCACTCCTTCGGTTTAAAGGGGGCGGAAAAGGTGTCTTCACTATTAGTCAGGTCGCTCCCGGCGAGGAGAATGACCTGAAGATCCGGATCTATGGTTCCAAGGGCGGTATCTCGTGGGCGCAGGAAAACCCGAACTACATGGAAGTGTACAAGATCGGAGAGCCCAAACAGACGCTCACCAGGGCCGGAAATAACCTCTCCGATGTTGCGGCGGCGGCAACCCGTATCCCGTCAGGACATCCGGAGGGGTATATCGAGGCATTTGCCAACATCTATTGCGGTGTCGTTGAGGCCGTTCGTTGCCATATCGACGGCCAACCTCTGGAGACAGAGGAGTACAATTTCCCGACAGTGTATGATGGTCTTCGGGGAATGGAGTTCATCTACAAGGC
>JAUVAN010000117.1 GCA_030591725.1 Deltaproteobacteria bacterium | reverse complement strand
GCCCGTCGAGGATGCAGTAGATGTGGGTACCTTCTTTTCCCTCGTCGAAGATCGTTTCGCCCACATCGTACTCGCGAAATTCGCCCGCGTTCTCGATCAATTGCAGCTGCTTGTCGTCGAGTTCCTGCAGGAGTCGGATGGTGCTCAGGGGATGTTTTTTTGCCATGTTACAGCTCCTCGAGAACGGTGCGGGCGATATTGTCCAATTTTTCGCCCATCGCCCTCAAGTTGTTGAGAATACTCAGGTGCCATGAACTCGTCTCCACGGAGTCCTGGCGATCGCTGTGAAGCCGCTCCAGATGGGCCCGGCGCATCTTGCGCTCCATCATCCTCTCCTTGAATCCCAGCTGAAGGGTCTCTTCGGCCTTCTGGCGATCCAGATTCTCAACCGCCTCGAGGACCCGATCATATTTGGCCATCAGTTTGTCGTGATATTGCCGCAGCTCATCGAGGCCCTCGTCGGAGAAGGAAACCCCCTTTGCGGCCAGCTTGGTACCCACGGGGGCGATCTCCTTGGTAAGAATATCCCCGATGCCCTCCAGGTCCTGAACGATATAGATGAAAGCGTGCTCCCGCGAGGACAGCTCCGGATCGAGACCCTCGCTCGCCACTCTCGCGAGGAAGGGCCGGATGGCCTTTTCGAGAATATCTACCTTGTCGTCCTGTGCGGCGATCTTTTCAACGGCTTCCTCGTCGGGCACGGAGAGCGACTCCATGGAAGACTCCATCATTCCCCTCACGATTCCGGCCATCCGAAGGATCTCCCGGTGCGCCAGATCCAGTGCGAGAACCGGAACTTCGAGCGCGGTCTCGACCAGATACTTGGGCCCAAAGAGCGGCTCGACTTTTGCCGGTGGAATGATCTTGAGGGTGAGCCATTCAACCTGTCGGATGAACGGCAGCAGCAGGATCCCCGTGGCAACAGTGAAGAGCATATGGCCGTTTGCCAGCTCGCGAGCAACGGAGGTGGAACCCATAAGGGCGGTCACCCACCTCGCCCCGTCCACGAAGTAGCCGAGGAACGGGAACGCTATTACCACCCCGAGGACGCTGATGATCAGGTGTGAAACCGCCACTTGTTTGCCCTCGCGCCCCGTTCCCAGAGAGGAGAGCAACGCCGTTGCGCAGGTTCCAACGTGGGCGCCCCATGCCAGGGGCAGGGCAGCCTCCAGGGATAGCAAGCCGCTGGCGCAAAGGGCGATGGCCAGGCCGATGGTCGCGGCGCTCGACTGGACGATGCCGGTAAACGCCACGGCGACCAGTATCCCCATGAGTGGCCGCTCGCCCAGGCTGACCAGCATCTCGGAAAACTCGGGGACGCTCCTCAATGGTCGCATGGACGAACCCATCACGCCGAGGCCAAAGAATATCAGTCCAAATCCCAGAATGATACTCCCGGCCTGCTTGAGGCCCTTCTTCTTGGCGGCCACACGCAAAAGAAAACCGAGCGCGACCAGCATGAGGGAGTACTCGGAGAGATTGAAGGCAATCAACTGGGCGGTAATCGTAGTGCCGATCTTGGCGCCGATGGTCACGCCGATGGCCTGGGTGAGGTTCATGATGGTGGCCGAGACAAACCCCACCAGCATCACCGTCGTCGCGCTGGAACTCTGCAGAACCGCCGTGGCCACCACACCGATGATGAGAGCGAGTACACGTTTTGAGGTGAGGGCGGACAGGATCCCCCTCATGCGGTCGCCGGCGGCCTTCTTGAGGCCGTCTCCGGACAGCTCCATTCCCATGAGGAAGATTCCGAGCCCACCCAGAAGTCCGAAGACAAGGAACATGATCCACGTTCCCGTCCTCGCATCGATGTTGAAGCGCACCGGCTCGGTGGTGATGCTGTCCCCGTGGAACGCGGCGACCACGTAGCTTCCCTTTTTGGAGCCGACGGTAAACTCCGTCGATGCCACGCCCTCCGCGTCGGTGGTGGCGGTTTCCCTGGAAAGGGACTGTCCCTCGGCCTTTGAAGGCGCGACCAGGATCATGAACGAGATTTTTTCGTTCGCCACCGGTTTGCCGTCTTCCAGAACCTGTACCACGAGGCTGCGGTCCAGCCGCTCGCCGATGATGCCGGTAAGAGTGTGTAGCCCGGGGGGAAGGGAGAGATTGTGAAGATGTATCCCCTGTCCATCTGAAGCTCCATCCGAAGCTCTATCCGAAGCTCCATCTGGAGCGTCCGGGATCGTCGGGCCCTGGCCTGCCGCCTGTCCGGCCCAGGCGAAAGCCCCCACAGCGATCAGGACAACGGCCACGATTCGACGGGGAGTAAATGTTGATCTTTCCAGTTTGTTTGGCTTCATCAATGTCCTCATGGGGATCGATCGTCGATCAAGGGAGAGACCTTACCAATCTTTTTTGTCGTGGTGAAGGCGGCATTTTTGTATGGTTACCTCTAATAGAGGGAAATCATGAGAATCGTGTTCTTGATAACCATTATCCTGGCGCTGGTGTCGGCGTCGATGGTTGGGTGCAGGAAAGTGGCGCCCGAGGACGGCGCCGGTGACAGCGGACCGGACACGGATACAGACTCGGATACGGACTCGGATACAGACTCGGATACGGACTCGGATACAGACTCGGATACAGACTCGGACTCGGGCTGGGACACGGACGATTACCCCGTGGGCGATTGCCAGACCGATGAAGATTGCCCACAGGGAACCTGCGAGCCCGTGCCGGACGAGCCGGGTGGATATCTGACCTGCATCGCACCGCCGGATCCGGTAGACGGACCCAGCGAATCGCCCCAGATGGACGAGTGTGAAAACTCGACCGAGTGCGATACCGGATGCGGATGTTTCCTGGTGACGACTTACTTTGGTCCAACCGCAGTCTTCAACCAGTGCGTGTGCCCCGAGTGCGACGACGACGCGGATTGTTCCGATCCGGTCAACCAGATCTGCATACCCCCTGGAGCGTGGGGCGAACCCATGAGCCGTTGCGTCTACGCCGAGTGCAAGATCCATTCGAATTGTACGTGGACTTCAGGTGGTTACTGCATCCCACACACAGATCCTTGCGGTCCTCCGGATCCACCCATCCTGATGGGAAAATTCTGTCACTACGACGACGATCCGTGTTGGGAAGACGATGATTGCCCCGACGATTTTCAGGCCTGCACCCCCGGTTGGGACGGCATGGGTTTCAACTGCGAGGAACTTATCTGCCCCCTGTGACGTCGCAAGGAATTCTTGTATATACTGATCATGGATATCGGAATCGCTGAGCGCCCCTGCCAGGGGGAGACGGTTTGCGGGGACACGCACCTGGTCATCGCCGGCGAGGTTACCCTCGTGGCGATGGCAGACGGTCTCGGTCACGGTCCTCAAGCGCGGGAAGCCGCCCTGGCGTTCAACAAACATGTCGAGGAACATGCGCACGAGTCGCTGGAAGATATCCTGCGCGGCGCGTCGAGCGCCATCTCCAAGACCCGGGGGGTGGCCGCGGCGTTGATGCGAATCGACCAGCGGGCAATGACAATGTCATTCGCCGGGGTCGGAAACATCGACATGTACGCCGTCAGTCGTGAACGCATCCGGCCGGTGAGTATCCCGGGGATCGTGGGAAGCAGGATACGCAAGGTCAGACAGTTCGATTACGATCTGGCCGTCGGCGATCTGTTGCTGCTGCATTCGGACGGCATCTCATCGCGGCTCATCCTCGAGGATTTCCGAAAACTGCCCGTGCAGGAGATGGCCGACGAGATCTTGTTACAACACGGAAAGTATCACGACGACGCAACGTGTCTCGTGATCAGAATCTGATAGAATATAGCGCCTACTGCGACAGGCTCTCGGCGCTACCCCTCTCGATCTCGAACAGATCGATCTGCTTTCCGGTCTCCTCGTCGGCCCCGAGCTTGCCGATCGCAAGGGAAGCCTTGTGGAGCAGTAGCCGCGGAGGTGGCCCTTCCTTGATCCACACGAACAGGGCACAATTCAGGCGCTCCAGATCTTCGGTGGCGCCGTAGCTGTACTTGATGCGAAAGCGATCTCCGGGCCTCATCGTCTTCGTCACTCGATGGAGCCGCTCTGTCTCATACTTGAATCGCGGCCGCATCCCCAGAGTGCTCTCCCCCTTCAGCCCAAGCTTGGCGCGTTCTTCGCTCGACTCGCGAACCCGGGCGTAGTCCAGCGCTGTTGGCATCTCATCCGCCGGCACGGCGTAGAGCCCATGGCGCACCTTTATCTTGCCGGGCTCACCTAGCACCTCGAAATCGACCTCCACATCGATCCGGCTTCCCGCCGGAACCGACAGATACTGGCTGGCGAAGACGTCTATTCGCTTGCCGACCGCGTACTCCACGATCTGGATCTCCTTGCCGGTTTCGATCAGCTGCCACTGCGCCTGCTGGGAGTGCTCGGCGGAGTACAGGCTCCGGGCCACTATCTGCTTGATGAACTTTACATCGTCGGGAGCGGCTTCCCGGCGCTCCCGCGCCTGAGCGAACAGCCGATCCGGATGTAGCCGATACCTGCGGCAGCTCGAAAAATCCTCGGCGCAGGCGAACAACTCACGCTGCGGCGTGATCGCCGCGCTCATCCGCATGTATGTGTTTGCGAACGGCAGCGCGCGTGGTTCGCTGTACTTCCGGAAGACACTTCGACCGCCCAGCCCTCCCCGCCTCTCACTATATCCCAGATAGTCGACCACCGACTGGGCCACGTCGAGTTGCATAAACGGCTCGGCAATCTGGCGCTGGGCGCCACCGGGGACCATCACTGTGAGCGTGCCGAACGCCTGGGCGATCATCAGTGAATCGCTATCGTCCGTCCCATCGATGCCGAACGATTCGTCAGAGGTGATCATCACAAGCGTGTCGTCGAGTACGCCGGACTGCTCGAGATACTCGAGGAACGGTTTGAGTGCCTGGTCGAGATAGTCCACGGCGTGCGCAAATGAGCCGCTCTCATTGTCGCTAACGAAGTCCTCGGGGACCATAAACGGATGGTGAGTTCCCGCCGTGAGCAGGGTCATGAAGAACGGCTTGTCGGCGCTCCTCAACTGCTCGATCAGTGGTTGGACCTGGGCGAAGAACGATTGATCGTCGACCCCCCACAGGCCCCGACTCTGCCCCCACTTGAACCATTCGACCCCGTGCACACGCGCAAACCCGGCGCGTGGCATGAACTTGTCCTTTCCCATGAACCCGAGCGGCGCCGACTGCACAAACACTGTTTCGTAACCTTCCCGACGCAGAATGGCCGGCAAGCAATCGAGCTCGGCGGTGCCGAGTCCAAGCTCGGACATCTTGGGCGCCCGGGTGATCTGCTTGGGGAGGTCGCCGCAAACCAGAGAGTACAGCCCCCGGTTGGTCTGGCGCTGATGATTGATGAAGTTGATATAAGACAAGTGTTTTCGGGTGCGATTGTCGAGGACCGGAAGGCGTGGTTTCGGTAGCTTGACCCCCTGGGCCTTCGCGACGCTCTCGAGATAGGCGCCGGAGATCCCCTCGAGGACTACCAGCAACACGTTCGTTCCCGGGTGATCGAGTTCAATGATCGGCTCGCCGTCCAGATCGCCGGGATAGAGGCCCGGAATCTCTACTGCGCAAGGGGTGATCTTCTCCGACGCCCCGGACCAGCGGAGGTTCTCCGGCAGGAAATGTCTCTGGCGCCAGACTGCCGTGTCCGGATCGGTCCCCCAGCACAACAAAACGACGGTGGCGACGATGGCCGCCGCTGCCGGAGCCGCCAGAGAACGCCACGAACGGCTCCGGGTCCCCCACCAGTACAGGGCGGTCGCGCTGAGCAATACCAGTACGAAGGTAATGGGGTGGCTCATATGCATCACCGAGCCCGTGAAGAACGTGGCGTCGACCACGTAGCCGGCGTAGGCCCAATTGATCATGGTTCCGAGAGCCCGGACGTGCTCGAAATTGCCACACTGGAACCCTACCCAGAACAACAACACCAGCAGCCCCACAATGCGTCCGATCTGCTTGAAGTGAATCTGCTGCATCGCCAGCAGCGCCAGCGCCACCACCCCCGAGACCACCAGGTCGGAGAGCATTCCGCGGATATCCGAGGCGCAAAAAGCGGCGTCGAGCTCGATCAGCTGGAGCAAACGCAGCCCTACCGGTGGAAGGTACGTTGCACCGAATAACAACGCGCTCTCTTTTAGTGGTTGTGGTGGATTATTTATCGATGTGAAAAGCTTAAGCAATCTCATGTCGGTAGTATAGGCCTCTGATAGAAAATTGGGAGTCCTCTAAATGAGTTTGTTACCTTCTCAAAGGGGAAAATATCTAGAAAAATTAGAAGATCGTCCGGTAGGTCTGGAGCAGGTTCAGGACTTCGGCGAGATCGGGGTCGCCGGGAGATGCCGCCTGTGCTGTCTGGACCTTGACGATAGCGGCGTCGATGAGGTCCGTTGCGTCCAACCCGGTCAGGGTCTTCAGCTCTTTGAGAGCCTCCGCGTAGGCGACGATTGCGTTCCCCTTCAGAATCAATGTGTTGTCAGCGGCGAGAAGGGTGCCCATTGTGGTGTTCAGGGTTGTGGACAGCGGTATGAGCGAGATGGGGTTGTAGTACGTCGCTGTGATGGTCACCGGATCTGTGTGATCCACTACCGTCGAGTCGCATGACCCAATAATCTGGTGGTAGATCATCGCATCGTTGGGCGCCAGGTGCTGAGGATCGACCTCGTCGGGATTCTCGGAATATTCTTCTCCGTGAAATTCGATCATCTCGAAGGTAGCGGGGAGGGTCATTTCTACCTGCACGTCACGCGCGGCGACTTCGATGTTCGAAACGAACCTCGAACCGAACATGAGCTGTGCTTCGGCAGTGGTGTCGATGAAGATGTACGCCCCCTTGCCCTCGTCGGTAATGGTATCCATCAATGCATCGTTGAAGGAACCCCCACCACCCATTCCCACGCCGATCATGTAGATTCCCTCTCCGTTGGCGTCGTACGCGTGCAGCGCGATAAGGTTCTTGTCGGTGACGCCCACGTTGGCGCCGCCGTCCGACATCAACACCACACGGTTGATCCGGCTCTCAGAGAAATTGGCTTGCGCGAGATTGTAGGCCGCGACCAGCCCCGCGTTGAGGTTGGTGCCTCCACCCGCAGTGATTCCGTTACACATGGAGACGAGCGTGGCATCGTTCGGCCCGCCGACGGTGTGGGAGTTGAGCAGGACGCTCTGAGTTGTGCTCCATGTGACTGCGGAGATGATGTCGCCGTTCTTCAGCGATCCCGCGATAGCAAGGCAACTCTGTCTGACCATTTCGATGGGATGACCGCCCATGGATCCGGACGTGTCGAGCGACAACGTCAGGTTCAACGGCCTCCGCGCAGCGTTGGACAGGGCCGGCGCCTGGACCGATATCTGGAAGTCGTAGGTTTCGTCGCCGGCAACCTCCACGTTGGGCGTCATCTGGGCGGTCACGGCAACTGTGCCGGCAGGCGCCGGAGCATTGTCAAAGGTGTAGTAGTTGAGGAACTCATAGGTCCGAACGGAGTTCATGTATTTATTGCCGGACAGGATAACCGCCCGGGCCTCTACAGGGCTGGCCATCGAGTTTGAATCGTCGGCAGAGAGATAGAGCACCACCTCGTTTACTGTGTCACACGGATCGGAATCCGTGTCGGTGTCCCACTCCTCCGGATCTTCGATTATCGTGGAATCGGTATCCGAATCGCCATCCGTATCGCTGTCCATGTCCGAATCGCCATCCGTATCGCTGTCCATGTCGCCGTCACCATCTGAATCACTATCACCAGATGAGCTGAGATATTCGCCGTCGAGGCTGTTTTCACTACAGCCTGTCGCCGCGAATAGAATCAGCAGGCCTGTAAGAAGCAGCGGGCTTCGTTTCAATTCAGCCAAGTATTTCATCTCATCCTCCCTTGTCCGGCAATTACCTTTTTGCCATCGTTTCCAGGGAGTAGAGCAGGATGCGTGCCAACGCGGCCGGATGTTTGGCCAATCAAGTAATGTTAATTATATTAACGACTTAGAAAGTTCGCGGCTTGTGCACCTGTGCCATGTTGTGCCGGATCAGAACCTATCCCAGCAGGCTCTCTGGCAATCACTCGATGATCGGTGCTTTGGGCTTGACCTTGGAATCGGCCCTGGGTTCGGCTCTGGGTTGGACCTTGACATCCACCTTTGCTGCACCCGGTTTGTTGAGAGCCTGGAACAGGTCCTGCACGGCGTCACCGGGCGCTTTGGTGCCCGTGGGGGGGGGATCTCCCTTACATATAATGGAGATAATCGCGGTATCGAGGCACTTTCCCTTTTTGAAACCGGCGTCAGCACACGCTTTTTCTCGGGCCTTACCCCTCAGGAGATTGTTGTCCTCCAGCTTTCCGGGCTCATCCGAGTAGACTTTCTGACAACTTGCGAAACCCATATTGCTCATCACGCAGGCGCGACACCAATCGTGCTTTTTCAGCGCCTCCTTCCCCGCCTTGCCGAGGCCGACCCTCTCATATTTCTTCTCGATGACTATTGGTTTGGCATTCGGATCGGGTACGCAGTCCGGCTCTTCCGGAGTCGAAGAACAGCCGGCGAACACCGCCGCCAGAACGAAAAACGACAGATTGATCAATAGTGGTCGAATCATTTGTTATTCTCCTTTGTTCTCAATAACAATCGAACAGTCGTTCCGCTTCCCTGCACCGATTCGATTTCGAGTGTACCGCCATGGTCCTCGGCTATACGCTTCACCGTCGGAAGGCCCAATCCTATGCCCGACGGCTTGGTGGAGAAGAACGGAGTTGTGACCCTGGAGAGAACGTCCGATGGAATGCCCACGCCGTCGTCCTCGACCTCGATCACTGCGCTGCCCGGCTGGCCTTCCACAGCCTTGATCCTGACAACAATTACCCCTCCATCTTCCTCGACCGCCCAGATAGCGTTGGAAATCAAGCCGGATACCGCATAGTGGGCCAGATCGGGATCCATGCTGATTTTGAGATCATTCGCTTGCGACTCGATTCCAATTTCAACGTTTTGAGGGATATCATTGCGCTCGCGAAGATCCCGCAACACATCGGAGACCATTTCGAGCGGTCGTCTCATTTCGAAAGAAGGTTCCCTCGGTCTGGCGAAATCGAGCAGGCTCGAAACCATCCGGTTGAGCCGTGTGGCCTCTTCTTCGGCGATGTCGAGCAGGGTCGCAAAGGTTCCCTCGACCTTGCCGTGTTTGCGGATCTGGGAAATTGCCGAGAAAATGGTGGCCAGCGGATTTCGGATTTCGTGGGCCATGGTGGCCGATAGCTGACCGATTGCTGCGAGCCGCTCGGACCTGATCAATTCTTCCTGAGTATCCAGTAGTTTGCGGAATGAACTCTGCATGTCCGACAATAACTGTGAGCTCTCCGTCACCAGGGCCAACTGACGCCCGGCGGCAGTCAGGAGTTTGAGGATCGACGGTGTGAAAGTCCCCTCGACACGGGTGAGGACTACCACCCCCCGCAGGTGAGCATGCGCCCACAGGGGAATCACCGCTATCGAGCCGTTCAGAGCGCCGAGCTTCCCGCGCAGGGACTCGGGCAGATCCTCCATACTGTCGAAACCCACCGCCTCGGTGCCCAGAGAGGCCACGGCCGACGCAGGGATCCCCTTCTTGCGAATCGGGAAATCCCATTCCCTGCGAGCAACCGGGATGAGCACCCCGGCGTCATCGCCCGCGAGCGCTATGAGCACTCTGGTCGCCGAGGCCATGGCCAGGAGGGAATCGAGGCTGTCGTTCAACAGGGTTTTGACATCGAGGGAGGTTCCCAGGGTGCTGGAGAACCTGCAGAGCTGATCAAGCTCCCTCCCACGAAGTGCGATATCGTCCAATGAGGAACCGTCTTGACTGTCTTTCGTCAAAATAGGTCGCTTTTATAATACGCTGCTAGAAATCCCCGAATAGCCGCGTTATGCGAGTATCCAGCGCCAACGCTATCTTGTACAGCGACGAGATGGACGCTGAACTCTCCGCTCGTTCGATCTGGGATAGAAGAGATACCGAAAGCGAAGTGCGCCTCGCCATCTGTTTGAGTGTGAGAGATCGCTCCTTGCGCAGGGCCCTGATAGTGCTTCCGATGACCTTGTGCAACTCCTCTTCGGGACTGCGTGCGAGTCCCTTCCTCTTCATAACCCGGTTGATCACCTCGCGGAATTCATCGTGATTGAAAGGCTTTTTGATGTAGTCGACCACATCGAGCTTCATGGAAGCGACTGCGGTCTCCAGGGACGGGTACCCGGTGAAGATTATGATTGCGATATCGGTGTCCACTTTGCGGATCTGACGGAGAACTTCGATGCCGTCGGTCTTGGGCATCATCAAGTCGAGTATAACCAGATGGTATTTTCCGGTGCGCACTTCCTCCACCGCATCAAGCGGGGAGGTCAGGGTCTTTACCGCGAATCCGTCCCTGGTAAGGAATGTCTCCATGTAATCACAGATTTCCTTGTCATCATCCACTATGAGGATTCCCACCTGGGAGGTCAGCCTCGGCATTTGCAACTCCTTTGCCGTTTTCGGCGGTTGGATT
>JAUVAN010000441.1 GCA_030591725.1 Deltaproteobacteria bacterium | reverse complement strand
CGGAAGAGTACCCCGTTTGCGGCGCAGCTCGCTGCCGAGGATGCGGCAAAGAAGGCCATGGATCACGGGATGAGGCAGGTCGTGGTTCTGGTGAAGGGTCCAGGCGCCGGAAGAGAATCCGCCCTGCGAGCGATCCAATCGTCGGGACTGAAAATATCTGTCATCAGAGACGTTACCCCTATTCCGCATAACGGCTGTAGGCCGTCCAAGCGGCGTAGGGTTTGACCTAGAACTCTGGAGGAGTAGACGTGGCAAGGAATACAGGCCCTGTTTGCAAGCAATGCAGACGCGAGGGAATCAAGCTTTTTCTGAAAGGGGAGCGCTGTTCTTCGGACAAGTGCTCATTCGACAGGCGGCCTTACGCGCCCGGCCAGCACGGCCAGCGGCGTGGCAAGCCGACCGAGTATGCCAGGCATCTGCGAGAGAAACAGAAAGCTCGCAGGATCTACGGTATTCTCGAGAAGCAGTTCTCGAATTACTTCAAGAAGGCCGATCGCGCCAAGGGAGTAACCGGGGACAACTTGATTCACTTGCTTGAAAAGCGCATCGACAACGTCGTCTATCGCATGGGTTTTGCCAATACGCGTCGTGCCGGGCGACAACTGGTGCGACACAACCACGTCTTGGTGAACGGCAAGCGCGTCAATATCCCTTCTTACCTCGTGAAGGCCGGTGACGAGATCACCATCCGGGAACGTTCGCAGAAAATTGCGAGCATCCTGGAGTCTTTGGAGGCAAGACAACGACAGGGTTGGGACAGCTGGCTTGAGATCGATCCCAAGGGTTTAAAGGGCGTATTCAAGGAGATTCCGGACGTTCAGGATCTCCAGCTTCCCATCGAACCACAGCTGATCGTCGAGTTCTACTCGAGGTAAGGAAAGAGGAGACCGGTATGTATAGACGCAACTGGCGTGAACTGATTCGCCCTCGTGCGTTGGCAGCGGATCAGGACAGTCTGACCGACAGCTATGGCCGCTTCAGCTGTGAGCCGCTGGAGAGAGGGTACAGCATTACGCTTGGCAATTCCCTTCGGCGAGTTCTTCTTTCATCCTTGCAGGGGGCAGCTATTACCTCCGTGAAGTTCGATGACGTGGCGCACGAGTTCACCTCAGTCCCCGACGTGGTCGAGGACGTCGCCGAAATCGTTCTGAACCTCAAGGAGATCATCCTGAAGCTGAACGAGCCAAAGGAAGTAACCCTGCGCCTCGACGTGGAAGGGCCGGCGGTTATCACGGCTGGTGATATTCAGGGGAACAACCAGGTGGAAATCCTTAACCCCGATCACCAAATCGCGACGGTAAACGATGGTGGCCGGCTGGCCTGTGATATCAAGGTTGGTCCGGGGCGAGGATACATCCCCACCGAGCGCCGTGTGGTTCCGGAGGATTATGAGCAGGAGATTGGCTGGGTGCAACTCGATGCTCTCTACTCGCCTGTGCGCAAGGTCAACTACGCTGTCACCAATGCCCGCGTGGGCCAGATCACCGACTATGACAAGTTAACCATCGAGGTGTGGACCAACGGGACCGTGAGTCCGGAGGATGCCATTGCCTATGCGGCAAAGATTCTCAAAGAGCACCTGAACATATTCATCAACTTCGAAGAAGAGGACGAGAGCCTCGTCGGAGAGTTGGAGGAGCCAGAGCATCAGGTCAATGAGAATCTTTTCAGGCCGGTGGAAGAACTCGAGCTCTCGGTGCGTTCCGCGAACTGTCTGCAAAACGCAGGCATCAAGCTCATCGGGGAGCTGGTCTTGAGAACCGAAGGCGAGATGCTCAAAACGAAGAATTTCGGTCGAAAGTCCCTCAAGGAGATCAGGGATATTCTGACGGAGATGGATCTCCAGCTCGGAATGAAGATCGACAAGTGGGATCAATTGCTCGGTCGCTGGAAGAAGCAGCAGGGGTCATGAGGATACGATGAGGCATCGAAAGTCTGGAAGAAGATTAGGTCGTAATTCGAGTCACAGGCGGGCAATGTTCCGCAACATGACGGCTGCACTTATCGTGCACGAGAAGATAGATACGACACACGCAAAGGCCATGGAGCTGAGGGGAATCGTTGAGCGCCTGATCACCAAGGCCGCAAAGGCCGGGGATGTCGTCGGCAAGCCACTGGATTCCCTGAGCGTGGATGAAAGGGCGAGACAGGTTCACCTGCGCAGGATAGTCAATAAGTTTCTGCCGCAGGTCTACGATGACGGTCAGGGCGAGTTTGTGGATATCATTCACAAGCTGTTCTTCGTGCTCGGTCCGCGCTTCAAGGATCGTCCCGGAGGCTACACCCGCGTAACAAAGATCGGCACCCGCCGCGGAGATGCCGCCCCCCTCGCGCGTATTGAGTTCGTTTCGTAGAGATTTGCTCCCACTTCTTTTTTCTTCCTGTATTTGACCGTCATCCGGTCAAGGCAATATCATTGCCTACCTTATAGGAGAGATGTACATGCCACGTGCTCTGTTTCTGATCCGCGAGTCCGCGAGCAGGGAGGTCCTTTCACAGGCCGCCCTTCCGGTCGAGAAGATCTTTGCGGATCAGGCCGAAGAAGTGCTCGATCTTGTTTCATCGGAGCAGATCGATCTCTGCGTCTTCGAGGCCTCGGATGCAAGTGTCCGGCGGCTGTGCGACGATCTTCGGAAAACACCGAAGGGTGCGGTGATGCCGGTCCTGTTGATGGGCGGCGAGGGAACCGCTCTCGAGACCATCGAGGAGGCCGTGCAATGGGGCGCGGATGCATTTGTGGATCAAGACGCTTCGGACGCGGACCTGGCCGATCGGATCGCGACGATACTGGGGCTGGAAGCTCCGGAAGATCGGGAGCCTCGGCACCCGGTGGACGGCAAGTCACTCAACGAGATAATCG
>JAUVAN010000037.1 GCA_030591725.1 Deltaproteobacteria bacterium | reverse complement strand
GATCCCGCCAGTCGATGCGACCGGCCTTGTCGAAGCCCACGAACATTGTGTGGCCCACGGTTTCCCGCCAGGCGATATCGTTGGAGTGGTGCTCCATCATGGACCGAAAGATGATCGGCCGACACTCCTGCGGCAGCTTGTCGCCGCAGCCGCAAACGGCGGATATCTGCTCGGGTATTCGTAAACCCATTGCCAGGATCAGCTTGTTGATCGCCGAGGTGGAGCCTGCACCCGTGAAGATGATGACATCGTCGTCGGTGGCGCCGATAGAATCGGACACGCTCTGATATGCGCGATTCACCAGGTAGGTCATCTGTCGCCCGGAGAAGTTGCTCTCCGCGTGGGTGTTCGCCATATGAGGCAACACCTTCCTAGTGAGCAGGTCCTCGATGGGTGCGAAGGGCAGACCGGCGGCGATGTAGTCGAAGTATACCCGCCGCTTTGTGCCGAAGGGTGTTTCGATGGTCGTGTCGCGGCCCATCAGGTTTTCCCTCAAGTAGCGCAGGCGCCTGTCGTCGAGAATATCCATGGCACTCCCGTTTGCGACCCTGGTTGAAAATCCCCGGGTCCTCCAAAGTCGTTATCTGTGAGAGAGCTTAGCGGCGACGGTGAGGGTTGTCGATATTGAGCTTCTTCATTTTTCGCCAGAGGGTCGTCGGCGAGAGGCCAAGCGTATCAGCAGCCTGATCGGTGGTGTCGTTGTGGACCAGGGCCGCCCGGATGGCCTGACGCTCCGCCGCGGAGACAATATCTTCGAGGGTCTGATTCTCGGGTATTCCACCGTCTCCCGGTTCGAGCAGATCCACTATTTGCATCTCCCCACCCACTGTGAGAGCGACGCCCTGCTCCATGAGGTTCTCGAGTTCCCGCACATTTCCCGGGAAGTTGTAAGCGGTCAACCGCTCCAGCGCTCCCTTGCCGAGCCTTACCGGGCGGTCCATTTTTTTTGAGTACTTGTTTATGAAGTGCTCCACCAGCAGCGGGATATCCTCGGGACGCTCCCTCAATGGCGGGATCCGGAAGCGCGCCACGGCGAGACGGTAGTACAGATCCTGGCGAAACCGCTTTTCGTTGATGGCCGTTTGCAGATCCTGGTTGGTGGCGGCGATGAGGCGGACATCCACAGAAATGGACTTGTTGTCGCCTACCCGGCGGATCTCCTTTTCCTGGATGGATCTCAGGAGTTTGGCCTGAAGGGCCGGTGAGGTCTCACTGATCTCGTCGAAGAAGAACGTGCCGCCTTCGGCCTCCTCGAACAGGCCCTTGCGAGTGCTTATCGCTCCGGTGAACGAGCCTCGCGTGTGGCCGAAGAGCTCGCTCTCGAGGAGCGTCTCGCTAATGGCGGCGCAGTTGACCGGGACGAAGGGCCGGTTCGATCGCGGGGAGTTGGCGTGAACGGCCTTGGCGATGAGCTCCTTGCCGGTGCCGCTCTCACCGGTGATGAGCACAGTGGTGTCAGTAGGCGCGATCTTGATGATACGGGTGAGTATCTCCCGCATAGCTCTGGATCGTCCGATGATATTTTCGAACTTGTAGCGCTCCTTGAACTCCTGAGTGAGCAGGGAGACTTCTCCGGAGAGCCAGCGCCGCTCGAGCGCCTTGCCGACCTTGATAGTGAGTTCGTCTTCGGAGAAAGGCTTTTGAATGTAGTCCCATGCGCCGAGTCTCATGGCCTCCACCGCAGTCTCGATGGTTCCATACGCGGTCATCACAATGGCCTCGGTGAGGGGTGAAACCTCGCGGATATGCCTGAGCACCGCTATCCCGTCCAGCTTTCCCATCCGAAGATCGGTGATGACCAGATCGTAGGCTTCGTCGTCGATGGCTTCACAGGCTTCCGAGCCGTCCTTGGCCTCCGCCACGTCGTGCCCCGAGCTGCGCAGCATGATGGACAGCGTGGTACGCATGTTTTTTTGATCGTCGACAATGAGAATGTGCGCCACTTTGCACTCTCCTGAAGAAATAAAAAGATGTATGACTTTCTACTGTATACCAGCCGGATCGATAGGCCACAACCCGAGGTATTTTTTCATCAAAGGATGGCCTGACTTGACTTGCATTCGCCCGTGGATACATTGGGGCCACTTCAGGAAGGGCGAAAGGCCTTTTCGGGGTTTTCAGGAGGAGCACAATGGGCAAGACAATCGGAATCGATCTTGGAACTACGAACAGCGTTGTAGCGGTTATCGAGGGCAAGGATCCGGTGATCATTGCCAATGAGGAGGGCGGACGCACCACACCGTCGGTTGTAGCCTGGGACGAACAGGGAGAGATCCTCGTCGGCCAGATCGCCAAACGACAGGCGATCACCAACCCCGAGAACACGGTTTATTCCATCAAGCGTTTCATGGGTCGCAAGCAATCGGAGGTCGGCGAAGAAATGTCGATGGTCCCCTACAATGTGACCAAGACGGCCAACGGGGACGCTCACGTGAAGGTCAAGGGTCGCGACTATGCTCCGCCCGAGATCGCCGCCCGCATTCTCATGAAGCTCAAGAAAGCGGCGGAGGAGTACCTGGGCGAGACTGTAACCGATGCGGTGCTCACCGTGCCGGCCTACTTCAACGACTCACAGCGCCAGGCCACCAAGGACGCAGGCAAGATCGCCGGTCTGGAGATCAAGCGCATCGTGAACGAGCCCACGGCGGCAGCACTCGCCTACGGTCTCGACAAGAAGGCTGATGAAATCATCGCTGTGTACGATTTCGGCGGCGGTACATTCGACGTTTCCGTCCTGGAGGTCGGGGACAACGTGGTGCAGGTCATCTCCACTAACGGAGACACCCACCTGGGCGGCGACAACATCGATCAGATACTCATTGAGTACCTGGTGGCGGAATTCAAGAAGGATCAGGGCATCGATGTGTCCGGGGACAAGATGGTCCTGCAGCGGCTCAAGGAAGCTGCGGAGAAGGCAAAGATCGACCTGAGCTCCCTGATGGAGACGCAGATCAATCTCCCCTTCCTCACCGCCGACGCCGCCGGGCCGAAACACCTCAACCTGCGCCTTTCCAGGGCCAAGTTCGAGTCGATGATCGGCGACGCTGTGGAGCGAACCCTCGTTCCGTGCCGCAAGGCTCTCGATGACGGCAACAAGCGCCCCGGAGACATCGATCAAGTGGTGCTCGTGGGCGGATCAACGCGTATTCCGCTCGTGCAGCAGGCGGTGGCCAAGTTCTTCGGCAAGGAGCCACACAAGGGTGTCAATCCGGACGAAGTTGTGGCCCTGGGTGCGGCAATCCAGGCCGGCGTGCTCTCCGGAGACGTCAAGGACCTTCTCTTGCTGGATGTGACGCCCCTCTCCCTCGGCGTGGAGACCCTCGGCGGGGTAATGACCACCATGATCACACGCAACACAACCATCCCCGCAAAGAAATCGGAAGTCTACTCCACTGCGGCGGACAGTCAGACCTCCGTGGAGATCCACGTTCTCCAGGGTGAGCGGAGCATGGCCAAGGATAACAGGACTCTCGGGCGCTTTCATCTGGAGGGCATCATGCCGGCGCCCCGGGGAGTCCCCAAGGTTGAGGTCACCTTCGACATCGACGCCAATGGGATTGTCAACGTCTCGGCCAAGGACATGGCCACGGGCAAGGAACAGAAGATCACAATCACCGCTTCGTCGGGCCTGAAAGACGGGGAGATCGACAACATGGTCGAGGACGCCGAGAAGTACAAGGCGGAGGACGAGCAGCGCAAGAAGGATATCGAGACCCGGAACAAGGCCGAGCAGCTGGCCTACGCCACCGAGAAGACCCTCGAGGAGCACAAGGACAAGCTCCCGCAGGAGGAGGTGGCGAAGGTCGAGGAGGCCATCAAGTCACTGCGGGAGGTCATCGATTCCAACGACGCGACGCGTATTGAATCGGAGATGGAAAACCTCACCAAGGCGTCACACAAGCTCGCGGAGCTGATGTATCAGGCGGCCGGAGCGAGCGTCGCCCCTGGAGCGGATCCCACGGACGGCGCCCCGGATCCGGGAACTCCCGATCAGTCTGAAGAAGAGGGTGACAGCGACGTCATCGATGCCGAGTTCGAGGAGAACAAGCAGTAGGCACACGATCAACAGCCGCCTGGCTGATTGAGTCGACAATTCGACTGTCTCCGCCCTCATCTTGCGATATAATACCTAGTCAAAACTTTTCTGGAGATAAGAGATGTTAAAAACCCATTGGGTCTTCATTGTCATGAGCGTGGCGACGGCAGCGGCTTTTTCCAACAGTTGCGAAGACGATTTCTCCGAGGATATCGGCTCGTCAGGCGCTCCCATGGATAGATTCGGCAATCCCATCATCAACGAGCGGGCGGCATTGCCTGGCTGGTCCGCGCGGGATATCGCCGGCCTGAGGGACAGCATCATCGAGCGCCTGGAAGGAATTGAAATATACAAGCATGCACAGGCCGGCGAGATCGATGATGTGCGCGAACTGGATCCGCGGCATCACCGGCTCGCGCAAATGGACACCGAACAGATAGCGATCGCCGTAGAAGAAAAGGAGATGTCTCTGGGCAACTTCCTCGGGCAGGCGATTGTGCGGGATATCGACGTCTCCGATCTGGTGAACGTCCGTGATGCCTCCGTGGTCACCGAGGGCGTGGCCGATTCGATTGCCGGCTATCTGAAAGGTTACGAAGATCACAAGGGCGCCATGCCGGATCTCGACAACCCGGCGATCCCCATCGCGGCGCCGTCCGGTTCGTACACGGCGACCACGCCGTCATCCTGGTTCACCGAGTTGACGACCTTTACTACAATCTGGGAACAATCCGGAACGGACAACGCCTTTTCCGATGTTCCGATCGGTTTTGGATTCAATTTTTTTCCCGAAGATGGGTACGGGGCGCAGACGCAGGTAAGGGTTTCGACGAACGGATATATGACGTTTTTTCAGGCCGGTGGAGATGCCATCGATGGCGACGAGTACCTGAACGATTCAATAACGAGCACGACGTCACCGGATGGATATGTCGCAGCATGGTGGGACGATCTGATCATCCACGCTACACAGGGGGAAGCCGACAGGGTGATTTACAACACTTCCGGCACGGTGGGCTCTCAGGAGTTCTCGGTTCAGTTTGTGTCAGTATCGAGAAACGGTGGGAGCGCTTCCGATTACCACTGGTTTGAGATGAAGCTTTTCGAAGCAGATAACTCTATTGAGTTGAATTTCCACGCCGCCGGGTGGGGTTCCGATACTTCCGACGATGCGACCATCGGTATCGAGGATTTTGTCGGAGCAGACGGCGATTGCGGACCGAGTTGCGGATCAACCAATTCCTCGAAACCTTCAACTTGTTTCAGGTTTGTTCCCAACGCGTGCGGAAATGGAACTATCGACGGGCTCGAGGACTGCGATGACGCGGGCGAATCGGCCACTTGCGATGCCGATTGCACATTTGTCGTCTGTGGTGACGGCACCACCAACACAACCGCTTCGGAGGCTTGCGACGACACCAATATAGTGGATTGCGACGGTTGTCGCGGCGACTGCTCGGCGGTAGAGACCGGCTGCGGTGACGGTTTCATCTGCACTCCAGAGGAATGCGACGATCTGAACACCACCATCGGAGATGGCTGTGACGATATCTGCGAGGTCGAGGATGGTTGGACTTGCACGGGCGAGCCCTCGACCTGCACACCGGATGGATCCGACACCGACACCGATGCCGATACAGATGGTGACACCGATACCGACGCGGATACCGACACAGATACCGATACCGACGCGGATAGTGACAGTGACACGGACAGTGACAGTGACACGGACAGTGACACCGATTCGGACGCCGACTCGGATTCGGACAGCGACTCGGACGCCGACTCGGGCGCGCTCTCCACAAGTGCCTGTATATGTGGGATGGCAGGGTCGCCACGTGATTCAACATTGATCGCTCTTGTCGCCGCTCTATTCGACGCATAGGAGATAGCGGATGAAAAGTCCTTTCGTTGAAAAAATGTTCAACGCTTTTTTCATACTGACACTGGTTTCCGTGCTGTGTACTTGCGGATGCGTCGGCAAGAGCAGCGGCGATGACTCCGATAGCGGGACTTCGGACACTGATTCGAATACGGACAATACGTTTCCAAAGCGCATAATCGCAATCGGCGACAACCACGCCGATCTTTTCCAGGCGCTCAAGGCTTTGCAAATAGGTGGGGTCATCGACGAGTCTCTCAACTGGATAGGTGGAGACACCATCGTGGTTCAGACAGGCGATATACTGGACCGCGGCGTTGAGGAGCGGGAAATCATCGATTTCTACGAGAGCCTGAGAACCGAGGCCGAGGCGGCGGGCGGGCAAGTTGTCAATATGAACGGAAACCACGAGATCATGACCGCCTACGCGGATTATCGCTACTTGCAGGAAGAGGCGTGCGCAGCGTTCTCCGATCTTGCCGGCCTCGATACCAGCAACCCGGCGTTCGACGAGTTCACTGATGAAAATTGCAAGTTACGTGCGGCTGCATTCTGGCCCGGAGGCCCATACGCACAGATAATAGCCGACTGGCTCATGGTTGCGGTGGTTCAGGACACGGTCTTCGTTCACGGCGGGGTTCACCAGAAGCACCTCGACTATGGAATCGATGAGATCAACGCCATGACCAGGGCCTGGCTGATGGGAGAGGGAGATCTGGACTACAACCAGGTCGGCGGGGGCCCGGACGTGTTCTCGGTGGACTGGGACCGCACCTACAGCGATGACGAAATTCCTCCGACGGTGGACCAATGCGACGATCTCGCGAATGTTCTTGAGCAGTTGGGGGTTGTGCGCATGGTCGTCGGTCACACGGTTCAGAGTCATATCAACACTGTCTGCGACGATATGGCGTGGCGCATCGATACCGGCATGGCCGAGTACTACGGTGGCGTGGTCGAGGTTATTGAGATTCTGGACGGAAACGTCAGCGTGCTGGTTGATCTGGCAGGGTAGCCAGGAAATCTCCGATTATCTCCGCGAGTTGTTCCGTGGCTTCCCACTGGGGCATGTGTCCGATCCGAGGAAGGACAACCAGGCGGGCTTCCCGGATTCCTTTGGCGAGTTCTTCGCCTTTGTCAGGAGAGGCAACCCGATCTTCAGATCCGTGGACCACGGTGCAGGGACAAGAGATCTCGTGCAGCCTGGAGCCAAAGTCGAAGCGTCCGCAGGCGGCACGCTGGCCGGCTATTCCACGGCCCGTCGCCCGCCTTTCGATCCGTTCCGCGACAAGCGCCTCGAAATCACCTGCGCGCTTCAAGTAGAAATCCTCACTGACGCATGCGGCGAGAGTCTCGCGAACGATTTCTTCAACCGGGCCTCTCGTACGCCCCATGGCTGCAATCGCGTCCGGAGTTGATCCGAGGGCGTCGGATCGTCCGCCGCGCGCGGTACTCAGAAGGAGGAGCCCGCTTATGGCCTCGGGGAAGTCTGCGGCCAGCTGCAACGCTACCAGTCCGCCCATGGAGTGTCCCACCACCGCGAATCGATCAATGTGGACGGATCTCGCCAGGGCGATTGTGTCAGCAGCCATATCCTCGATTGTGTACGGGCCGGTGGGGGCATCGCTCTTGCCGGAACCCCGGTTGTCCACCAACAGACATGTAAACCGGTCCTTCAGAAGCGCCGCGAGCGGGTTCCAGACGGTCAGATCCAATCCCAGCCCGGCCAGGAAAATCAACGGCGGACCGTTACCGAGTGCTTCGTGGTTGATCATCAACTAGTGGCCACTCCTCAGGTTTCGCAACAACCTGCCGAGGGGTCGAGAACGCAAGGGGCGTTCGAGGATCTCCGACGCGCCGCTCCCCTTTGCCGCGCGAACCACGTCCGGGTTCATGGTCAGGCTGGTGGCGACTACCTCGGTGGCGCTGGTGGCCTCGTTATTGGTGAGGCAGCGAACTGCGGCGAACCCGTCCGCCTGACCCATGAAGAGATCAAGGATGACGAGCCGGGGATGGAGCTGGCCGGCAACGATGAGAGCTTCCGGGATGGAGCGCGCCACGACGCCGGTGATGCCGGTTCCCTCTACGGTAAGGTTTGTAAAAACGTCGATGGTGGTATCGTCGTCATCCGCGAGCAGCACTACTACGCTGCGGCCGTCGTCGGTCAGACGACGGGAGGAAGAGCCCCGCCTGAACACCCGCTCGTGCTTGAGGGCGGTCCGTCTCGCGACCCTCGCCTCGGATCCGTCGGACGACACCAGGGTCATGGACTGGCCGTTGGCGGGAAGGAGGAGCTGCTCGCCGATGAAGCGCACGAACTCCTTCTCGTTAGACATGAGCTCCAGGGCCTCGTCGGCAGACAGGTATCCGGCGGCCACGTGTGACAGCACCGATATGTCGATACCGAGGGACAGGGAGAGGGCCAGAAGCCGGGCCGCGTCGTTGACCGCAATCTGCCCGTGTTTCCAGCGACTCGTCCTGGCGCTCTCCAGGCCGATCATTCTTCCGAGCTCGGCATCGCTCATTTTCTCGGATGGGTCGTGCTCGTCCGCCACGGTACGCACCAGGCGAAATAACTCCAGGCTGCTCGGAAATAGTGGGATCTTGCTCAACGGGTGCTCCTCTTGAAAAAGGTTACGCCGATGTTAAGGATTCATAGAAGAACTATTTACTGTTGCAAAGTGGAAAATTAAAGGCGAAAAAGAGGCCGCGAGGGCTTTCTTGTCGTAGAGGAACAAGTTGATGACCGGGCGAGAGCGCGTAATCGAAGCACCAGAGGTACTCGTGCAGGGCAACGTGGCAGTGGCGGAAGCCGCTATCGCCGTGGGTTGCCGATTTTTCGGCGGCTATCCAATCACTCCTTCGAGCGAGATCATGGTTCGTATGGCCGAGCTGCTGCGCGCCGGTGACGGTGTGTTCATACAGATGGAGGACGAACTGGCCTCCATCTGCGCAGTGATCGGAGCTTCGTGGAGCGGGGCAAAGTCGATGACCGCCACCTCCGGACCGGGCCTGAGCCTGATGCAGGAGGCTCTCGGCTACGCCTACTTCACCGAAACCCCCCTTGTGTTGGTGGACATCCAGCGCGCGGGGCCCGCCACGGGACAGGCAACCCACGTGGGCCAGGGCGACATGATGCAGTTCAGGTACGGATCCCACGGAGATGTGTTCCCCGTGGCCCTGGTCCCATGGTCGGTGCAGGAGTGCTACGATCTCACCATCCGCGCGTTCAATCTTTCGGAGAAGTTCAGGATACCCGTATTTCTTGCCGCCGACGAAGCCGTGGGACACCTGCGGGAGAACGTGGTGTTGCACAGAAATTTCGAGGTTGTGGATCGGGTAAAAAAAGGAGCGGGCGATCCGTTCGGTTCCCCGTTGCGCGACGGGGTTCCGGTGATGCCGTCGTTTGGAGACGGGGGGCACCTGATGGTGACCGGCTCCACCCATGACGCCCGGGGATTTCGGAAGGTGGACGACCCGGAGATCCACGACGCCCTGGTCACGCGGTTGATGCGAAAGACCCTGGATCACGTTGACGAGATCGTGGAGATCGAGGAACACATGCTCGACGACGCCGAGGTTGCTTTTTTCGCGTACGGCGTCTCGGCCCGATCGGCGTTGGCGGCGGTGAAACGGCTGCGCTCGAAGGGCGTCAAGGCCGGGCTGTTGCGGGCGCTGACTATCTGGCCGTTCCCGGAGAAACAGGTGACACAGCTCGGCGCGAAGGTGAAGGCCATCGTGGTTCCAGAGCTGAACAAGGGTATGATAGCCGGGGTAGCCCGGGGATTCACCGGCACGCCCGTGCATGCGTTCACGCAGACCAACGGAAAGATCATTGAGCCCGAGCGCCTGGTGAAATTCGTGGAAGAGCTTCCATGACGCGCGACATGAACAAATACCTGCGCGAAGGGTTGTCCGGAACGCGCTTTTGCCCGGGTTGCGGGCATGGAATCCTCATGGGCGCAATCCTCAGGGCCGTCGATCGACTTGGCATAGCCATGGAAGATCTGCTGTTTGTCTCGGGGATCGGATGCGCGGCGTGGATCCCGAGCCCCAACATTGGAACCGATACGCTCCATACGTTGCACGGGCGGGCGCTGGCATTTGCCACCGGCGCAAAACTCGTCAACCCCAAACTGACAACGATAGTTGCGTCGGGGGACGGAGATCTGACATCCATCGGGGGAAATCATCTGATCCACTCAGCGCGGCGCAACCTGGACGTCACCGTCATCTGCGCGAACAACCTGATCTACGGAATGACCGGCGGTCAGACAGCATCAACCACGCCGGTGGGAGCGCGGACGTCAACAGATCCCGACGGAAATAATTTCAGGCCCTTTGATATTTGCAACCTGGTGATGGCCTCCGGAGCCAGGTACGCGGCGCGATTCCCGGTGACCCGCCCGAACCAGCTGATCGACGCCATCGAGAAGGCTCTGCGGATCAAGGGCTTCACCTTCGTCGAAGCGGTGAGTCCGTGTCCGACCCAGTTCGGACGCCGCAACTCAACGGCGGAGATCTCCGCGTTGTACGACAGCGTGGATTCCCTGTGTATCTCGAAGGCGGAGGCACAGACCATGGATGAAGACGAGCGATTGCGCCATTTCGTCGTGGGAGAGTTCGAACCATGAACAACACCATGAGCAAATCTCCGGTTCAGGTGCGCATCGGCGGCGAGGCGGGTCAGGGCGTGATTCTCGCCGGCGTCATGCTCGCTTCGGCGGCGATGGAGGATGGTCGCAAGGTGGCTCAATCCGCGCGTTACGGCGCTGCGGTTCGCGGTGGCGAGGCTACTGCGGACCTGGTTATCTCCGATACGCCCATCGACTATCCCCACGTGGAGATCCCGGACATCCTCGTGGTCTTTTCCCAGCAGACCTACGACAGATTCGCGCCTCCCAGGACCGAAGATACAAAAGTGTTCTACGATCCGTTTTTCGTCACGCCGTCGAAGACCTCCGGGGGCAGTCTCCGGGAGATCTCCGCCACCGAGATGGCCATCGAGAGGTTTGGCAAGAGCACCTCTTCCAATCTGATCGTCCTGGGCTTCATCGCACAGCTGACTGGGGTCGTATCGGAGGCGAGCCTTAACGCCGCCATCGAGCAAAACCTCCCGTCCAGGCACCGCGCTGTGGGTCTCGAAGCGCTTGCGATGGGGAAAAAGGCGGCCCTGGAGGTAGGTGGATGAGCGGCGGCAGGACTCACAGGCCACAGCGCGATTCAGCCAGGTGCATGGTCTGCGGTGGGTGCACGTGGCAGTGCCCTGCAACGGTTTTTCCGAGCCTGAGGAGCGAGAAGGGATCCCTGAGGGGTGAGATCTACAGCTCAAAGGAGTTTCCCGGTGAGATGGCCGACCGACCACCCTGCGTGATGGCGTGCCCCCTGGGTCAGGATGTTCCAGGATATATCAGCGCAATAGCGAGGAATGACGTAGACGAGGCGGCAACCATAGTGCGCAGGACCAACGCCCTGCCATCCGTGTGCGGCCGCGTCTGTATAGCCTCCTGCATGAGGGCCTGCACAAGGGCGAGAATCGACATGGGCGTGGACATTCGCTCGCTGAAACGCTTTGCCGTTCACCTGGCTTCGGATGCGGAAGTCGAGACGAAGGATGGGGTCAGCTCGGTGGCGATTATCGGATCCGGTCCGGCAGGTCTGGCTGCGGCCCACAGATTGAGCCAGCTGGGTGTTCGTTCGGTAGTGTTCGACGCGGGCGCGAATCCGGGCGGCTCAATGGCGGACACGGTGCCGCGGTTCGTTCTGCCCCGTGAGATGGTGGCAAAGGACGCGACCCGGCTGATGCGGATGGGCGTCGAGATCCAGTCGGGAACTCGCATCGGGGAGGACATGTCCTGGAGCGATATAGAGTCTTCATATGGAGCCGTGCTCGTGGCTACCGGAGCGCGACGAGATCTGCCGGCTGCATTTTCGGGATCAGATCTGAAGAACATTATCGGCGCCGGGGAGTACTGCCGGAACGATCGACGGATGGACGGCGTGGTGGTTGTGGGCGGCGGCGGTCCGGCGGCGGTGCAGGCGGCCCGGCTGGCCGTGCGTCTCGGCGCCCGAAGCGTAACAGTGATCCATCCCGCGCCTCTGGAGCAGTGGCCGGCGGGAGATCACGCCATTGGGCTTGCGCGCGAAGAGGGGGTAGAGGTTCGCCCCGCGCATCGAATAACAAAGGCGCAGGGCCAAGACGGGATCCTCACGGCGCTGCTGGTGAAGGCCGTCAAGGCGCAGAACGTGGACGAGGTGGGCAGGTACAAGCTCACTTCCCACGGTCCGGTCGAGAAGCTGGATGCAGAACTCCTGGTCGTCGCCGGCGAGCGGAGATCACCGACTGCGGATTTGCCCGATCTCGACGGCATTTCGCGCGGGGTACTCGGCAATCTGACGGTCGACGGAGAGTATCGCCTCGGGCGGAAACGCTGGTACGCAGCCGGCGAGTGTGCGACGGGAGCGGCCACGGTGGTCGATTCCATGGCCACAGGGAGGCTTGCGGCCGAGACTATTCATCGCGATCTCGAGCTGGGAAAGTGATCGATGACCATTTCACTCACCATAGACGGCGAACAGGTAAGCGCGAAGGAAGGACAGAGCCTCCTTGCCGTTGCCCGGGCCGCCGGGGCCATGATTCCGTCCCTGTGCGCCCATCCCCTCATCAAGCCGTACGGCGCCTGCCGAATGTGCCTGGTGGAGGTGACAAAAAACGGCCGGACCCGGATCACCACATCGTGCAATTACGAGGTGCTCGACGGGATAGAGGTGAGGACCGACACAGAGGAAGTCCGGCGACACCGGAAGATGGTGCTTCGCTTGTTGCTCGGCATGGCGCCACAGGCCGCCGCGATCTTGGGGATGGCAAAGGCCAACGGCGTCAATGAGCCTACCTTCACGTCTCGGGAGCCGCCGGCGGGGCGGGAAAACTGCATACTGTGCGGCCTGTGCGCCCGCGTCTGTCAGGAGGTAGTGGGAGCTTGCGCCCTGACCCTGAGCGGTCGGGGCGATAAGAAAGGGCTGGAGGTGCCGTACGCCGATCGGGTGGCCGAATCGTGCATCGGATGCGGAGCCTGCGCTGCGGTCTGCCCCACGGGCGCGGTGGAGGAGGAGAGCATCAAGGTGGAGGTGCTGCGAAAACGACCGGCCACGGAAAGAAAGTGCCGGTACAACATGATGGGCCTGATGCCCGGCGCCCTGTGTCCCAATAACTACGACTGCGCCTCCTGCGAGGTGGATCAACGTTTCGTCGAGGCAGCTCGTCCGCAACACCCGATATTCGCCGCGAAGGGCCTCGTTTCTCCGAAGGGTTGGGAGGAGTAAATGACCACGCGTTCTGATGTATGCACGGTGAAGGGGGAGAAACGCGTCGCTCCGACAATGGCGCCCGGCGTCGAGCGTTTGAAGAGTTTCGACGAGGCGGAGCCGACCCTGACCCTCGCCGAGGCGTCCTACGAGGCGCTTCGATGCACCGTATCGAGTCCGTGCCTGTACTGTGACGTCTGTCGACTCATGTGTCCTGACCTGGCCATTACCCGCGATCCTGAATCGGGCGAGATCATTATAGATCTGGATTTCTGCAAGGGTTGCGGATTGTGCGCCCACTACTGCCCTCGCGGGGCCATCGAGATGGTGCTGGACGAATAGCGTCCATATTAAACCATATTTTAAAAAAGTCTTGACTATTATAAAATCAGCTTTAAAATAGTCTCATGAGAAGAACGCAATCCAGCCAGATATTGAAGGACCTTGAAAAGAAGATGGTGTTTCTCACCGGTCCCAGGCAGGTGGGCAAGACCTGGCTCTCGCGCAAGATCGGGGAGAAATTTGAAAACACGACATATCTCAACTACGACAATTTCGATGACAGAACGATAATCGAGAGTTCGTCCTGGTACGACAAGACAGACCTTTTGATCCTCGATGAGTTGCACAAAATGAAAGGTTGGAAAAACCACATCAAGGGGGTTTTCGACACTCGTCCGCCAAATATGAGAATTCTGGTAACGGGGAGCGCCAGGCTTGATACTTTTCGGCGCAGCGGAGACTCGCTGTCCGGCAGGTATTTTCTGCACAGGTTGATGCCTTTCTCTGTGGCCGAGTTGAAGGACACTCCCATGGACGGCGAGCTGGATCTTCTGGTTGAGAGGGGCGGATTTCCCGAACCACTTCTCGCGCAAAGCCCGGTCGATGCGCAAAGATGGAGGAACCAGTACAAGGAAAGCCTGATTCGTTCGGATATTTTAGATTTTGGGCGAATCGGTGAAATCAGAAATATAGAGCTCGTTTTTGAGTTGCTCAGAAGAAAAACAGGCTCCTTGCTTTCCTACAATTCAATTGCGAAAGATCTGAAGATATCATCGCCCACCGCAAAGACCTATGTGGACATTCTGGAGGCTCTTTTCATAGTGTTCAGGGTGACTCCTCATTCCAGAAACATCTCCCGTTCTATTTTAAAGAGCCCCAAGGTTTACTTTTTTGACACGGGTCTGGTTGTTGGTGACGACGGCGTGCGGTTTGAGAACACCGTCGCGGTGAGCCTCCTCAAGGCGGCGCTGGCAAAGACCGACGAAACCGGAAATCTTCATTCGCTTCATTACCTGAGGACAAAAGAAGGCAAGGAAGTAGATTTCTGCATGTGCGAGGAAAACGACCCCTACGTTCTGTATGAAGTCAAGGTGAGCGACCATAAGGTCAGTCCCGCGTTGAGGTACTTCAATAAGAAATACTCGGTTCCGTCTTCACAAATCGTCTGGCGCCTGCGCCTGCGCCGGCGAAAGACGGTAGACGGCATAGATGTTGTAGATGCCGGTTCTTTCTTGAAAGATCTCTACCGATAGAAACATGGGGGTGGAAAGAATAAGTGCCGTCACGCGGCCTTCACGACCACCTTCCTGGGTTTGAGGGCGTCCGCCTTTGGGAGCCGCACGGTGAGAACGCCGTTCCCGTGCGGTAAAGCCCGGGTTGTTTTTTTTGGGGCATAAAAAAACCGATCATTGAAAGGACGTTTTATGGTGCCGTCGATCGCAAGCGGGTTAAAATGGTGTTCAGGAGGACGCCATGAAGAGAATCTCAATATTGATGATATGCACTGGCGTATTGGCCGCAGTCTTTGCGTGGAGCGGCTGCGACGACGAGAGCGGCGCGGACGAGTTTTCGGAGGCACGCAAAAGGTGTGTGCAGAAGATCAATGCTTTTCGAGCCACCGAGGGGATACCGGCCCTTGCCCGCTGGAACAGCGGAGAACCCTGCGCCGACGACGAGGCAAGGCAGGATGCCCTGGCGGGGCAGTCTCACAGCGCTTTCGGAGAGTGCGGCGAGACGGCCCAGAATGAGTGCCCGAGCTGGCCCTCGGTGGACGATATCATCGACGGATGCCTCCAGAGCATGTGGGACGAGGGGCCGGGTGCGGACTACAGCGTTCACGGACACTACATCAACATGAGCAGCACCAGCTACGAAAAGGTGGCCTGCGGGTTCTACAGGACGTCCGCCGGCGATATCTGGTCGGTGCAGAATTTCAAATAGTCCCCCCAAAAAGACAGGTGTGAGATTGCAGAACAACAGACCGTCCCGCAGAAAGTTCTTCGGCGATTGTGCAGTTGCGGTGGCCGCCGTCGGGGTGGGCGCTGCGATGGGTTGCGAGAGGGAGACCGACCGGCCCGAAGCCATGGCTCCGGGGACCCATCACGAGCCGGGTGAATGGTGGACCGAGGGCAGGTACGTGGTTCACCGAACGGTCGATGCATCCAGGCTCAGCGATGGTTTGTTGAGAGCCAGAATAGACGGCTCCTGGCGCGACGTCTCGGTGGTGAGTCTCCCGGACAGGTTTGTGCGATGGAGCTTCGAGGAGAGAATAGCCAGACTTGAAAAGCTGGCCGTCGTGGGGTTCGATACCAGGGATCTGGACGGGCCTCACAACGCGTGCGTGGCCACATATGGAGGCTGGAGCCGCGATTCGGCGTTCTCCCTCAACACGGCGTACAAGGGGATGGGGTTCGCGCCTACCGAAGAGAGACTCCCGGGCACTCTCGACGAGCTTGAGAAAGAGTCGGATCGGATCCGCAGGGCGTCCAGGGGCGATTTCATGGACGACATGCGTGAGAAGATTCGGTTTCTGGCCGGCCTCTACAACGACGCGAGTCGATTCGACATGACCAGGCAGGTCTCCCTCGAGCTCTTTACGGAACCGGGATATGTCACGCACACTTTCCTGAACATGATGGCCAACCCCATTGTCTCCGCGTCGTTCCTGGCTTATCCGACCTTTGAGATACGGGCGGTCCCGCAGCTCCTGCACCCGGAAAACCCCGAGCTCACGCCTCACGAGCGGAATGTTATTCGCTATACAAACGCGATTCACGATTTTGTTCACGGTGGTACGGGGGATCGGATGACCTGCATCTACCACATTTGCGAGGTGTTCGACGACACGCCTAACAAGGGTGGAGCGGGCACGCGGCTTGTCTGACGCCATGTGACAAGTGATGGGTATTGACCCCTTTTCTTATTTTATTCTATCCCGGGAGTGGGACCTCCCGGGAGTGGGGTCAGGTATTCACATATCACATTTATCGTCCAGCTCATCGATCCAGGTAGAGAACGGCTCCGTCGAAGAATCAAAGCCCGGGAGTGGGGTCAGGTATTCACATATCACATTTATCGTCCAGCTCATCGATCCAGGTAGAGAACGGCTCCGTCGAAGAATCAAACCGCGAGAGCACGTTGGCCGCCTGCCCCGGCGTCATGCTCAGGTTGCGGCCGATCTCTCTCAGAGTGGCCATCGTATGGCGCCGCAGCACCCACACCGCGAACCGGCGAGCCGGGTTCGCCCCGCGGCCTCGCGTCGCCCGACATAGATCACCCGGCCCCGAACCCGTGATCGCTGTCACGAGTTCGAGCGCCTCGGCCGGCTCGAGGAATCGACTCACAAAGGCGTGCTGGCCGTGCCGTCGTGCGACCTCCTCGTGACCGAGGAAGAACCCGAACTGCTGGTCCAGCTCGTCGGGCCAGATCTCCTTTCCCCTATGGAGCGCCAGCACGTACCGCTGCAGCTCGCCGGCGCTCCCGAACAACTCGCGAAAGTAGCCCGTGTCCACCCACTGCGGCGCATAGCGGCGACCCAGGTATGAGCGATGGCTCGTCCAACACTCGGCATCGATGCGCGTGACCAGATTGGCTCTGAGCGGATTGAGATGGATGTAGGCCAGGATGTAGGGCAGCCGCAACTCGTCACGCACCAGCTGGCTCTTGAACCTCCCTCGAAACACGGGTCCGTCCCAGCGGCACATCCTGTTGAGCCGCAGCGTATAGGCCCCATTGATATGTCGCATCGCAGCGGAGAGGTTGCCTTGGCGGGAGCGGATGAGCAGGTGGTAGTGGTTGGGCATCAACGAGTAGGCATGAACCTCGATCTCGAACGCCTCTGTCGCCTCCGCGACCGTATCGAGAAACAGGTTGCAGTGTTCGTCGGCGCGGAAGATCGGCGCACGACGGGCCCCACGATTCATCACGTGGTGCCAGGCGCCGGGGAAGTCGATCCGGGGTTTGCGTGCCATCGGCAATACATACCAGAGACACGGGAATATGTGAAGTGTGAATACCTGACCCTAATCCTCGCTAATCCTCGTCTAATCCTCGTTCATCGAGTTCTACGGGGATCGAGACGGCGCCGAGGTGATGTACCTGTTCGCCGTCTCCGAGGACCCAGCTGGAGAGATCGTCATCTACCCCGGGAAGGGAACCACCTTGTCCGTCACTTCGTACAGACTGGACAACGACACCGTCGAGGATTCGGGCAACGACGAAATCTACGTGGACGTCGATGCGCG
>JAUVAN010000053.1 GCA_030591725.1 Deltaproteobacteria bacterium | reverse complement strand
AGAATCGAGGTCATGTTGCACCGCGGACAGCGGGACGCCCACGGCGCGAGAATCGCCGGGGAAATCACCGAGCATCTGGGCCTCGACGTGAGAAAGGTCGCCATTGTCGATGTTTACACCATCGACGCCGATCTCGAGCCGGAAGATCTCGCCCGTCTGGCCGAAGAATTGTCCGACCCCCTCATCCAGGAATGGACCATCGACAGTCCAATCGCCCGCGGGTTCGACTGGCTGGTGGAGGTGGGGTTCCGGCCGGGGGTTACCGACAATGTGGGCCGAACAGCCACGGAATGTGCGGCAATGGTCCTCATGGAAAAACTTCGCCCATCGGACTCAGTCTACACATCGACCCAGTATCTGATCTCTGCTGAGCTTGTCCGCTCCGAGATCGATGCCGTCTCGACCGGGCTCCTGGGAAACCCGCTCATCAATCGATTTAACATCGTCGATCGTCGTGCATTCGAAAACGACGGCGTGGCGATGGAGGTTCCCATCGTAAAACAGGGTGACGAACCCACCATCGAGACCATCGACCTGGAGCTGCCCGACAAGGACCTGGTGCGCCTGAGCCGGGACAGGACCTGGGCCCTATCCCTGGACGAGATGCAGACCGTTCGCGACCACTACCGCGACGAGAATACCAGAGCGATGCGAGAGGAGCGCGGCCTGCCCGCCGTTCCAACCGACGTCGAGCTAGAGGTATACGCACAGACATGGTCCGAGCACTGCAAACACAAGATCTTCAACGCTCTCATCAGTTACGAACAGGACGGGAGCGCAGAGAAGATCGATTCCATTTACAAATCCTACATCAAGGAAGCGACGAAGGTCGTGCGCGCCGAACTCGGGCAGGATGACTTCTGTCTCTCGGTGTTCGTCGACAACGCGGGCGTGTGGAAGTTCGACGACGATTGGAGCCTGGTCTTCAAGGTGGAGACACATAACTCGCCGTCCGCCCTGGACCCGTACGGCGGCGCGCTCACGGGGATCGTGGGTGTCAACAGGGATCCCCACGGCACCGGCCAGGGCTCCAGGCTCTTTTGCAACACCAACGTATTCTGCCTGGCGGATCCTTTTCACAAGGGTGATATACCGCCAAGACTCCTCCATCCACATCGGGTGCTCGAGGGAGTCCGGCAAGGGGTGGAGCACGGCGGAAACAAGAGCGGCATCCCCACGGTCAACGGATCCCTGGTGTTCGACCGGCGTTTTCTGGGCAAGCCGCTTGTCTTCTGCGGCACCGGCGGGATCATGCCGGCCCGGGTCTGCGGGAGGCCCAGTCATGAAAAGGGCGCCAACCCGGGGGACCGCGTTCTCATGGTGGGTGGCAGGATAGGAAAGGACGGGATCCACGGGGCCACTTTCTCTTCGGAGGAGCTGCACGAGGGTTCACCCGTTACTGCGGTCCAGATAGGCGATCCCATCACCCAGAAACGCATGATTGATTTCCTTTTGAGGGCGAGGGACGAAGACCTGATGACCTGCCTGACGGACAACGGCGCCGGTGGGTTGTCTTCCTCGATCGGAGAGACCGCAGAGGAACCCGGTGGCGCGAGGATCGATCTGAAGAAGGCGCCCCTGAAATATCAGGGACTGCAACCATGGGAGATCTTCGTCTCGGAAGCCCAGGAGAGGATGACCGCCGCAGTTCACCCGCAGAAGGTTGACCGGTTCGTGAGCCTCGCCGCGGAAATGGGTGTGGAGGCCACCGATCTCGGAGAGTATACCGCCGGCCCCTATCTCGAGTTGTTCTACGGCGACAAGCCGGTGGCGCTCTTCCACATGGACTTTCTGCACAACGGCCTTCCCCAGATGACCCTGGAGGCCCTCTGGAAGGAACCGGACGAGACGGCTCCGCAAATCCCCACCGTCAAGGACCTCGGAGACACGCTCCGTCAAATGCTGGGCCGCCTGGACATCTGCTCCAAGGAATACTGGGTGCGTCAGTACGATCACGAGGTGCAGGGCGGCTCGGTGGTAAAACCGCTGTGCGGAGAGCAGGCCGATGGTCCCTCGGATGCGTCGGTTGTCAGGCCTGTCCTCGAATCCATGCGAGGCGTGGCGGTGGGTCACGGAATCTGCCCACGGTATTCGGACATCGACAGTTATCACATGGCCGCGTGTGCCGCAGATGAGGCGATGAGGAATATCGTGGCCACAGGAGCGGATCCCAACAAGGTCGCGGCTCTCGACAACTTCTGCTGGTGCGATCCGGTCCAGTCAAAGACCAACCCGGACGGCCGATACAAGCTGGCCCAGCTGGTCCGTGCTTCTCGAGCGTTGTACGACGTTTGCGTCTCCTACGGCATGCCACTGGTCTCCGGCAAGGACAGCATGAAGAACGACTACTCGATCGGGAAAACCAAGATCTCGATCCCGCCGACCTTGCTCGTCACGGCGGTCGGTCAGCTGGAGGACTCCAGCCTGGCGATCACCATGGACGTTAAACGAGCCGGTGATGTGGTCTACCTCATGGGCGACACCCATCCGGACATGGGCGCGTCCCAGTATCTCAACCACCTGGGTATCGAGGGCGGCAGCGTGCCAAAACTCCGCAGCCCCGACGCCGCAATCCGTTCATATCGCTGGCTCCACCGGGCCATTCGCGGCAAGCTCGTCGCGTCCTGTCACGACCTGTCCGACGGAGGGCTGGGCGTCGCTCTTGCCGAGAGCGCTTTTGCGGGCGGCCTGGGGATGGTGATCGATCTTCGCGCGGTCGAAAAGCACGATATAGATCGTGACGACGTGCTCCTGTTCTCCGAAACGCCGGGGCGAATCCTCATCACGGTACCGCAAACATCCGCGCGGGCTTTCGAGATCGTCATGGGTGACCTGGTCGTGAAGCTCGGGTTCGTCAGCGACGACAAGCAGTTGTCCGTCACGGGTCTTGACGGCGAAAACATTATCGACGCCAACGTGTTCGAGCTGAAGAAGGCCTGGAAGGCTCCCCTGAGCTTCAAGGAGGTGCGCTGATGTCTCGTCGTGTACGCGCCATGGTGCTGGCCGGAAACGGCATCAATTGCGAGATGGAAACCGCCCATGCATGCAGATTGGGCGGCGTGGATCAAACCGACATAACCTACCTCTGGGATCTGGCGGCGGGCAAGGCCACCCTCGAGGGATATGATTTGCTCTGCCTTCCCGGCGGCTTCCTCGACGGCGACGACCTGGGTTCCGCTCGGGCCTCGGCCATACGACTTCGCCACACGGAGGTGAACGGCCGCTCCCTCACAGATCAGATCGTCGGATTCGTGAATGACGGAGGCCTGGTGATCGGCATATGCAACGGCTTCCAGCTCATGATCAAGTTGGGGCTCCTGCCCGCTCTGGACAACAAGGCAAACGAAGTCCAGGCCACGCTCACGTGGAATGATTCGGGGCGTTTCGAAGACCGGTGGGTCAACCTGAAGATCGATCCGGAATCGCCATGTGTCTTCACGCGCGGAATGGACAAGATCATGCTTCCCATTCGTCACGGGGAAGGGAAGATCGTGGCGCCCGACGAGACCTTCGACCGGATTCTCACGGCGCACCAGGCGCCTCTGGCGTATATCGATCCTGCGACCGAAGAGCCGACCATGGAATACCCCCTCAACCCAAACGGCACGGTCCACGGAATCGCCGGCCTCACGGATCCCACCGGTCGCCTCTTCGGGTTGATGCCGCACCCGGAGGCTTTTTTGCACCGGACCAACCACCCCCGTTGGACCAGGGAAGACCTTCCACAAGAAGGCGATGGCCTGGCGCTATTCAGAAATGCCGTGGAGTATATAAAAGAAAATTGATTTGGTGACGATTGTCCTGCTTCGCTCCTTCGGAGCTTCGCAGGATAGCCCGATCTACTCGAGAACTACGTGGGCTTCGTAAACCTCTCCGGGAAGAACCATGAAGGGGTTATCGGCGAAATCGCCCGAGAACAGCACGTCGTCATTCTCGTCGAGCGCATCGATCGAGAGATTGTTGTTCTCCTGGAAGGGGTCCACTTCTTCGATTGTGTACTCACCGTCATTGCAATCCACCGGTTCCTCGGGATAGAGGTTGATATCCATTGAGGTTACACCGTTGGGGCCGCACATCTGGTTGTTGTCGAAACTCCAGGTCACATGGATTGCGCCCTTGGCCTGAAACAGTACAAATTCATTGTCATGACTGTCCTGGTGCGGAGCTGTTATCTCCATCGACTCCTTGAGAATGGACAGTTCGGATCCCTCGTATTCCGCGAGGCCGACGACCTCGACAAAATAGGTCCCTCTCTTCAATCGGGGAATCTCGTACTCCAGATCGGAGCAAGACACGGTGACCGGACCGTCATAAGGCTCCTCGTCACCTTCGTTCTCCCACACCGTAACGGTTACATCATCGACGGGTGTTTGTGTGCCATCTATGCTCCAGGAGCAGTCGGAGCTTCCGCCGATAGACCACGAGATTGGAACATCGTAATTTTTGGTGTCCTCGCTGTCACAACCGCCGACGACGGCCACGGAAGCGAAAAAGCAGAGCGCCATGCAAATTCCCAGTATACGTTTCATCTGCGATCCTCCTTGAAAGATAATACTTGTTTCCCATCATTACAGACGATCAGACACGGAATGAAATTCTCGACCAAATCATTTTGTGTCTTGCGGCGTGCCCATCTTCTTTTTTGCGTCTCTGAACACCTTCAGTATCTTGGGCGAGGTTGTGATGGGAGATAGCTCCATGCCGGGTTGCAAGGCGAGGGCGTGGCGAAAGGTTTCCGTGGCTTGCGCCATGTCACCGAAAGCCACGTATGCGAACGCGAGGTACTTGTAGACGCCGATCTGCTGAGGAACCGTCAACTTGCCGGTTCCCAGGAGCCTGTGGGCCGTGGCCACTATCAGCACGTATTTTCCTTGCGCGAATGACTCCCGCAGTTTCGTCATCTGTGCGACCGCATCCACCTGAACCTGCTTATCCTCAGCGGAGGGCGCCCCACCTCCCCGGAGATCCTCGATCCGCTTCTTTTCTTTCTGGGTGAACTCCACGTTCATCAACGGGACGAGCAGGGGATCTCCCCTTCCCCATTTCTTCTTTTTCTTGAAATTGTATTCCTTGAGCCATTTCACCGAGTGTTTGCCCTGTAGAAAAATGCGGGTTATCGACTTGAGCGTTTCGTCCGGCGCGAGCACGTAGAGCAGCTGGTACGGGATCTTTACGATCTTCCCCGGGGCCGGCTTCTCTTCGGGCGACAGGTCGTTCAGTTCCGCCAGAAAACGCCCCCTCTTTGGAGATCCCAGGTACCGATCAGCGAGCTGGTCCCACTTCTCGTCGTCCTTTATTTCGTGGTAAAGCACCTCCGGCAACTCGACCCGCTCGCCCTGAAGAAGACGGCCGTCGTCCGGGTGCATGAACCCGTTGGCTGCCCTGATGGCTATGGAGAGATCTCTCGTGCCGTAGTAGCGCGACGAGAGCTCATCCAGATTTTCCCCGGCCCGGGCGACATGCACCCATCCCCACGCCTCGGTGGTGAGAAGACAGGCGGCGCAGATCAGCATGGCGCCGATGCAGGGTATCCGTATCCTCACGGCGCGTCCTTTCTCTCCACACCGGATGAATCGAGCGCCAGTTTCTCCCTGAGCACCACGGTCTCGCCGGCCCTTATCTCGATCTCCCGGGTGAGTTCCTTGAAATACGGGTTTACCAGCTCCACGTAATGCACACCCGCAGACAGACTGATGGGCGACGCGAAAGGTGTAGTTTCTACATCCGTCCCATCGACCCGCACGAGGGCCCACGGATCGGCCACAACGCGCAGATATCCGACAGCGCCCGGATCGAGCGACAACGATGCCGAGGCCCGGGGTCGCTCATGGATCGGATCGGTGGAGGCCAGCTGGATGATCAACCCTCCGAAGAGCATCGCCGCAACGACAACCGCGTGAAGCAGGCCAATGGATCGAATGATCCGGCGATCCTCCCTGACCATCTTCTGACCCTCGCGGATGGCGCCCGTGGCGAGGATCCCGCCGGCCTCGTCATTGCTGAGCACACCTTTCTCCTTGAGAAAGTTCACCATGTAAGCGTTGTAATTGATGCCTACGCGGGAGGCGAGAAAGTCCTCGAGATCGTGCATCAGGGCCTGCATGGAGGAATATCGATCGGCGGGCAGCTTCTCCATGCACTGACCGAGGATGCGCTCTATGAACCGCGGTATCTTCGGTCGGATCTTTCGGGCCGGAACATGGCGGTCCAACCGGATCTTCTGCAATACGGAGCGCTGGGGATCCTCGAGGAAGGGCTTCTTGCCGGTCAGCATCTGGTAGTACACCACGCCGAGAGACCAGAGATCCGTGCGCTGATCCAGCTTGTCCCCGAGGATCTGCTCCGGAGACATGTAGGACGGCGTGCCCAGCCCGGTTCCTGTCTCCGTCAGATCCGACAGTGACTCGTCCCGAGCGATACCGAAGTCCATGAGCTTCACGTCGCCGCGCTTGGAAATCATCACGTTGGCCGGCTTGATGTCCCTGTGGATGATCCCACGGAAATGAGCGTGGTTGAGCGCCCGGGCCACCTGCAGGGCGATGATAGTTGAGACCTCCACCGGAAGCCCGTCGGACTTGTCGAGAAGATCGTACAGATCCACGCCTTCCACGTACTCCATCACGATGAACATCGTTCCGCCGAGCTTGATGTAGTCGTAGACGTTGATGATATTTTCTTGCTGTAACGAGGCCATGAACCTGGCCTCGCGCTCGAACCGTTCGGAGAACTGCGGCTCCGCCGCGATAGAGGTCTTGAGCGCTTTCAGAGCGACCAGGCGGCCGAGGGGTTCCTGGATGGCCTTGTAGATCACGGCCATTCCGCCGGCGCCCACCTCCTCGATCACTTTACAATTTCCGATGCGTTCAATCATTGGCCTCGCCTTGTTGACATCCATTCTAGATCACGGTTCGAGGTATGCCAACCCGCGGTATGCTCAAGACCGGTTTTCGTCGTCGCCCCAATAACCGCCCTTGCACAATCGACCAGGAACCTTTCACTATTGAAAGATCAAGGCTCCCGCAAGGGAACTATTTTCGACTTCGAAATTTACGTAACCACTTGTGATCCTTGTGCTTCAGGCCACATCTGGGCATCCATGGGCTACCGGCACATTCATTGCAGTTTTCGTAAGCCGAAACAACGGCGATTTCAGGTACTTTTTGAATCTGGCGCATTTCGTGGTGAAAATGAAAAACGGCTCATCTTCAATATTGGTGATCAACAACGATCCAAACGAACTCAAGGCGTTGGTGATCGGATTCTCCCTGGAGGGGTTCGATTCTGTCGGGGCCGATTCCTCGAGCGAGGCAATAAAGCTGCTGAAAGAAAAACACTTCTCGGCCGCTCTGATAGATCTGATGATGCCCCAGATGAACGGTTTACAGCTTGCCCGTGCTATCCGTTCGGCAAGCCCGGATGTCAGAACCATCCTCATGTCGGAATATCATCTCTCGCCGGTGCAGCTCGCCCGCGCGAATACCGGCGCCGTCGGCTTCGTCCCGAAACCGTTCCTTTTCGAGGATCTGGTTCGATTCGTACAGGCCAAGACCGCACAGGGCATCCCCTCGACCAAGCGCGCGAAACCTTCACCATCTCGGGTGAGGGACGGCGGATTGCACTCGCCGTTTGATGTCCCCAAGATCGCCTGAAGATCCCCCTTGAAAGCTGGCCTCTATCTCGTGCTACCCTGCTGTAGCTCGCTGGCGAGCGGAGCAGGGCCCCTTCCCCTCGCAGGGGAAGGCCGGGATGGGGTTTTTTTCCTGGCCTTGACCACCCGATTCACCATGTGCGAATATGTGCCGGTATGAAAATGCCAGTCACGAAGGAGACATCGTGAGCAAAAAACAACAGACAGGGATCTACATTTCAACAGCGTGCATCCTGGTTGTGGCGGCGCTGACCATCGCGGCAAAGGGCGGCTCCGACAAGGTTGATTCGGAGGAAGACAAGGCCAGGAAAAGCCTCGTTGTTGTCGAGATCGACGGCGTGGAGATGATGCTTGGTTATTTCGAGGCTGCGGCGGGCAAGCAGAGCCCGCTCATGCGCAAGGAACTCGCTGACAAGACCAAGAGCCTGGAGTTCCTCGACAAGCTCATCAACATGGAGCTGCTGGCTGCGGAGGCGAAGCGCAGAGGATACGATACCCATGCGGAGGTCAAGTCGGTCAAGAAGAACCAGCTTGCATCGCTGATGCACAAGAAGATCGCCGATGAGATAAAAGACGAGGAGCCCGGGAACGATGCCCTGCTCAAGTATTACGAGGAGCATTCTGATAGCTACAACAAGCCCGAGAAGGTTCGCGCCCGTCACATCCTGATGGTCGACAAGGAGAAGGCAGAAAACCTCCTCAAGAAAATCCTCGCCAAGAAGCCGAGCCAGTACGAGTTTCGTCGCATGGCCCAGGAAAACAGCGAGGATGAGTCGACGAGACTTCGAGGTGGCGACCTGACATTCTTTTCCAGGCCCGAAGATTCAAGGGAAGGAGACCCACAAGTCCCCAAGGTCCTCTCCGACGCAGTCTTCGGTTTAAAGGAGAACGGCGATATCCACGACAAGCTGGTCGAGACCGAGAAGGGCTACCACATCGTCATGCGCACGGGGCATCGGAAGAAGATGAGCCTTTCGTTCGAAGAGGCCAAAGATCGCCTGACCCTGCTGGTCAAGCGGGAGATGCGGAAGAACTCCGTGGAGGCCGGCATCGACGCGCTCAAGAAGGAATTTAAAGTCGAATTGCACGAGGAGAACCTCAAGGATGTGGTGATCGACCTTTCCGGCGGCCCCCCGGAGCCCGGCGCCAAGGGCGGACTGACCCACAGGGAACGCAAGAAGATCAAGAAGGCTCTCAAGGCCAAGAACTGATTCCTTTTTCCACGTCCGTGAAGGAACCACCGCCATCAAGGGGAGTGCATTGAGCAATCCAACCATCGCTGTTATCGGAGGCTCCGGCCTCTATGATCTTCACGGGTTGACCGACATCGAGGAAAACCGCGTGACCACTCCTTTCGGGGAGCCCTCGTCTCCCGTGATAAGCGGAATGCTGGGCCCGACGCGAATGCTCTTTTTGGCGCGTCATGGCAAGGGCCACCACCTGACCCCGTCGGAGGTGAACTACCGGGCGAACATCTTCGCCCTCAAGTCCCTGCGCGCGCAACAGGTGATCAGCGTCTCCGCCGTGGGAAGCATGCGAGAGGACATACATCCCGGGGATATCGTCGTTCCAGATCAGTACATCGATCGCACAAAGGGCCGCGATCATACCTTCTTCGGAGACGGCATCGTCGGGCACGTCATGTTCGCCGAGCCCACCTGCCATGGCCTTTCGGGACGCCTCTTCGATACCGCGGTGGCGCTGGGACTCAAGGCTCACAAGGGCGGCACACTCATGGTCATGGAAGGGCCGGCCTTCTCCACCCGCGCCGAGTCCCTGATGCACAGGAAGCTGGGCGTGGACCTCATAGGGATGACCGCAATGCCCGAGGCCAAGCTCGCGCGCGAAGCCGAGCTCTGCTACGCCACCATGGCGCTGGCGACCGACTACGATTGCTGGCACGAAGACGAGGACGACGTGTCCGTCGAGGGCGTGCTGAAGATCATGAAGAGCAATGTTCACAATGCCCGCAAAGTCATCGAGAAGATAGCGGGCGACGCGATATCGGAAAAACCCGACTGCGGCTGCTCCACCTCGCTGGAATACGCGATCATAACGGACAGAAAAGTCATTCCAGCGCAGACAAAAGACCGCATGTCCCCCATTTTCGGAAGGGTATTATGAAAAATCCGCTGCTGGTTGTCGGCTCCGTGGCCCTAGACAGGATCGAAACACGCGCTGGAAAGCGCGAGGAGATTCTCGGAGGCGCCGCAACATTCATTGCCCTTTCCGCGTGCCACTTCACCCCGGTAAATATCGTGGCGGTTGTCGGGCGCGACGACTTCGCGGATGAGCACGTTGAGTTACTCACCTCCCGTGGAGTCGATGTCACCGGGCTCGAGCGTGTCGAGGGCCGAACGTTTCGCTGGAGTGGAGTCTACGCCGATGATTTCTCGTCCCGCACCACCCTGGACACCCAGCTCGGTGTTTTCGAGTCCTTCGATCCCCGGCTCCCCCAAAACTACCAGGGCGCTCGTTTCCTGCTTCTGGGAAACATCGACCCCACGCTGCAGCTCAAGGTGCTCGATTCCGTCAGCGACAAGTGCTTCACGGCGACGGACACCATGAACCTGTGGATCGACATCGCAAAAGAGAAGCTGATAGAGGTTATCTCCAGAACCGATCTGTTGATCATCAACGACGAGGAATCCCTCATGCTGACCGGCAAGTCCCAGGTCGCTGTCGCAGCCGAGCAGATCCTGAAGATGGGACCGACGTCCCTGATCATCAAGCGCGGCGAGCACGGAGCGTATCTCTTCACCGGGGATACCACCTTCTTCGCGCCCGCGTATCCGTTGCCGGATGTGATCGATCCCACGGGCGCGGGCGACAGCTTCGCGGGCGGCCTGATGGGCTACCTCGCGGGCATGGGCTCCACCGCCACATCGGACATCAAGAAGGGCATGATCTTCGGAACCGCCATCGCCTCGACCACGTGCGAGGGTTTCGGCGTCGAAGCGACGTCCGGACTCGACAGACCCGCCATCGACCGGCGCTACGAGGCTCTCAGAAAACTCACGGCCATTGATTGAAACACAAATACCGGTTGTGGTTCTCATGCTGATCCAGCGGAGGAAACGGCGTGTTCCTGGACGGGCGAGGACTGTTCGAGTCGTGTGAATAGATGTTCGAGTTCCGCAGCCCGGTAGGGAATACACCGTTTTCGGAGCAGGATGAAAAAGAGTTTTGAAAACCTCCACCGACTGGTCAAAAACGCGCGCAAGGGCAAGATCGGGCTGGTCGGCGCGGCCGCGCCCGAGGTGCTTCGGGCGGCGTGCATGGCGGTCGAAGAAGGCACAGCCGTTCCCATCCTCATCGGAAACACAAATAAGATGCGCGAGATCGCCGCAGCCGAACACCTGGATCTGGACGGGATTCGAACGGAGCACGCGAAGGACGACCCGGAGGCAGCCTTCATCGCCATGGAGATGGTCAGGAGCGGTGAGGTGGAGGCGTTGCTCAAGGGCAGGATCCTCACCCGGATCCTGATGAAGGAGGGTCTTGGTGACGGTCTGCGCCGTGACGGTCGGCTCATGTCCCACGTGACGCTCATCGAGGTTCCGAGGTTCAACAAGCCGATCCTGGTTACGGACAGCGCGCTCACGCCGTACCCCACCTTCAAACAGCGCATTCAGATCATCAAGAACGCCGTGGACGTGATGCGATGTCTCGGAGTCGAAGAGCCCAGGGTGGCCATCCTGTCCGCCTCGGAGGAAATAAACGACAAGATCCCCTGCTCGCTGGACGCGGCTCGCCTCGCGGATCTCAACCTGCCGGGTGGCGAGTTGGAGTCCTACGGCATCATCGAGGGTCCCCTCGATCTCGGTTGCGCCCTCGACGAAGAGACCGCTCGCATCAAGGGAGTCAGCACAAACGTCGCGGGGAAGGTGGACATACTTGTTGCCCCCGATATCGTCTCGGCCAACGTGCTGTCCAAATCGCTCATCTACCTCGCCGACGGCCGCGTCGCGGCCTGCGTGGTTGGGGGCACAGTGCCCATCGGAATGGTCTCCCGCGCCTCCCCCGCCTCCGACAAATACAACGCCCTTTTGCTGACCATGGCTTGTCGGTAAAACTTTTAAGGTGACCGTTTTTCGAAGGCTTAAGCCGCGAAGCGGCGTAGGCATATAGCCTGGGGTTTCTAACCCCAGGTTTGGGATGAAAAAAACAAATCCGCCCTGAATGGGCGGGGTGCTGTACCGGCCCGGCCAACCAGCTCAACGACGAAAACATAGTCATCCTCGGCGACCTCGAAGTCACCACCCAGGCTGCGAGCAAAAAACAAAACCGCCTGGCAGGGGATGTAGGCTCTCAGAGTTCTGGTTGCGGTAGATTCTCGACAGGTAGCTCCGTTGCTTTGGCGGCTGCCATCACCCAACGCCGCATTTTCGTCGAAGTGCTTTCGCTCAGCCCGGTCGCGTAGTCAATTATTCGGCAACGATCGAGCAGAATCCCGGCATCGCAGCTCATGCTTCTCCAACGAGATCTGGGAAGTGCCTCGGTCACGAAAAAGATTCGAATAGGAACCTGAGTAGGTTGATCTTTCATCCACTTGCTGCAGAAGGAATCGGGATGTAGCTGGTTAAGACTGCTTTTCCACTCTGTGCCTGTTTTGCACTGCCCGAACGCTATCAACTTGCCTTCCCGTCCATCAGCAAATGGCTTCCATGTAATCACGTCGAGTTTGCCGTCTTTTTCTGTTGGTTCCGCATCGTCACGATTCCGGAATCCACTGCCTTCGCCGATTCGATTGCACAAGTCATCTACCCTTCCCTGAAAATCCGCACTTCCACCAGCAGTGCCGAAAACGTAACTATTTGCCCTGTGTCCAAAAAAGTTCTTAACGATCTCTGCCGAAACGTTTTCAAAAAGCAACGTGCCGTCAATCTCATCGTGAACCCTATTGTCCTTCATGTTCAGCCGGGTGGATAAAAGCAGGTAGTGGTATAGGAGCGTGCGCTCCGTATTGCTGTTCTCATTGGGTAATCTTAATGTGTATCCTTGCTCACCTGTCTCAAAAGGATAGCCTTCACCGCAAGCCTCGCGCCGTCTATCAATCTCTGTAAACGCCGCCTCGACCACACGAGCCACTCCGTGTTCTTCTTCTTCGGGCACGCCATTCGTATAATCATTTTCATCAAGACGGCCAAGCGCAGAACTCAACGCCGTTGTAGAAACAACTCCCTGCTTCAGGCACAACAACTCTGCGAAATCAGCGAGTTCATGATCTTGTGCCCTTGCTGAGGGCAAACCAGGCCACCTTGGAAATCCAAAATGAAGCGACAGACACCTCGAATTGTAGCTCATGCGCTTTTTTGGCCAGGGCTTGTGTTAACTGCCACTGGGATGATTATAGTAGGATACGCAGGAACTCACGACGTAGCAAATGAGAGCAAATCAATCTGGGTTCCACCGCTGGCAATAGGTGGAGCACTCATTTTGGGGTCACTTATTGCTGTCGGAATGTATGGGAAAAATAAAAGACCGCGTACTGCGTATGCCGTGCTACCTACTCCTGAAGGATTTACCACCGGATGGGCAATTGTGTTTTAGGAGATGAAGCCTGCGCCCCTACTCTTCCACATCCATCATCAAGCGGGGGTTTTGTTCGATCGGTTCGAGTTTTGGTGTTTCTTCGGAGGCGACCGAGGAGTCTTTCAGTCGCTTGAGTGCGGGGATGAGGCGTGATTCCATGGATGCTACGGCTTTGTTGTAGGAGTCGACGGCCTTGCCGAGTTTGTCGCCGGTTTCGGCGATGGGATTGATGACGTTGAGGAAGCGGGTGTAGAGTTCCCGGCCCTGCTCGGCGATGAGCTGCGCGTTCTGCGCGACGTGATACTGCTGCCAGCCGAAAGCGGCCGCCTTGAGCAACGCCAGCAAGGTCACGGGTGAGGCCACGAGAATTCGCTGCTCAATTCCATATTCGAGCAGATCGGGATCTTGCTCGAAGGCAGCCGACAGTGCTGATTCGAACGGAACGAACATGACGACGATCTCCGGCGCCTTCTCGAACTGGTCCATGTATGCCTTGCGCGATAGCTCCAGAATGCGCGATCGCATGGCCTTGGCGTGCTCGACCAGCTTCTGTGTGCGCTGCTCGCCTTCGAGATTCATGGCCTCCAGATAAGCCGTGGCGGGCGCCTTGGCATCGATGGGAAGGATTCCCTGATTTGGGAGATGAACGACCATGTCGGGGCGGCCCTGTTCGCCGGAGACCTGCTGTGAGAAATCGACATGGTCGGTCATGCCCGCAAGCTCGACGACGCGCTGCAGCTGCAGTTCGCCCCAGCGACCTCGAGCCGTCGATGATTTCAGCGATTGCTCCAGGCGCACGGTCGATTGTCGAAGCTGGGTTTGTGCCTCCCCCAACGTGCGAAGTTGTTCGCCCAGCGTGCGATACGCTCCTTCGCGCTTTTGCTCCAGCTCGCGCACCTGCCGGTCCATCGTCTCCAGCGCCTTGTTCAGCGGAGTGACCAGACCCTTGAGTTGTTCCTTGTGCGTGCCCCAATCGCCCCGTACTTCCGCAAGCAACCCGGATAGCTGATCGCGGGACCGCGAAGAGAGTTGCTCGGAATTTGAGGTGAGGGCCTGGTGGGCAAGGGCGGTGAACGTCTCTTTCATCCGGTCCGAAATGGCGTCCAGCGATGTGGCCTTTTCACGCTCGGAGCGCAGCTCTTCTTCCAGCTGCGCCTTGCCGATGCGCAGCCTGGAGTTCTGTTCTTGCGAACGCGCCCGCGACCAGAGCCAGGCGATCAGCGCGCCTATGGCAAAGCCTATGATTAGAAGCCACCACTGCATCGAATCTATCCTTTTATCCAGACCATAGAGTATAGGGCACGGGACTTTATGCCAGGGCTAACATTACCGTTCTTCCACTTTCGGCTCGATATGGACAACGACGTCCTCGACTCCGAGCTCGGCCGCGAGCAGCTTCTGCTGAACCGAGGTGGCGATGTCATGCCCGGCGCGGACGGTCATCTCCGGATCGAGCGTGATGTGCAGATCGACCAGGATTCCCATTCCGTAGTATCTGGTTCGGACTGCGTGGACATCGTGAACTCCGCTGACACCGGCGGCGACTGCGCTGATCTTGGCGGTTTCTTCTTGCGGCGCCGCCCGGTCGGCCAGCTGTGAGATCCCCGGGGCGATGATTCTCCAGGCGGCCACAAAAATGAATATCGCGACCAGCAGCGCGCCGATGGAGTCGAGGATAATGAGAGCCGGATGCAACATCGCGGATACTACTGCGATGGTGACGGGGATCGAGCTGAGGGCGTCGGTTCGTTGATGCCACGCGTTCGCCAGGAGCGCCGATGATCCGATGCGTTTGCCCGCTCGCCTCGTTATTCGAAAAAGCGCTTCCTTTATGACGATGGAAGAGGCTGCGGCAATGAGCGCGATGATGCCCGGAGCGCTGGTCCTGGGCTCCCCGAACGACATTACCGCGTTCCAGCTCATGACGGTTGCGGTGATGACGAGGGCGAATCCGATGAAAATGGTGACGAGTGTTTCGGTGCGCTTGTGTCCGTACGGGTGGCAGGCATCCGGAGGCCTGGACCAGTACTTCACCCCCAGCAGGATTGCGAGATCCGTGGTGCAGTCGGAGAGACTGTGAACTCCGTCCACGGTTACGGCCAGGCTGTTGCCGAGCACTCCGCCTAGCAGCTTTCCAGCGGATAGCGCGAGGTTCGTCGCCAGCCCGATGCCAGTGATTCGCCGGACGGTTGAGGCCTGTTCCTGGGAGGACAACGGTTGCTTTATTTTTGTCACAGCCCATTGAGTCTTTATTACAGAACCCATTTGTCAAGGTGAGTGCGATCATTACGGCTCACCCTGATCCAGCAGTGCTGACAGCCCTGTTCACCGCGCCCTATTCAGGGCGCGGTACGTGGGTCGGATCGT
>JAUVAN010000186.1 GCA_030591725.1 Deltaproteobacteria bacterium | reverse complement strand
GAGAGCGCCGTTATTACCGGCGATGAGGAAGTGTATCTGCTGGCCAGCGGCATCACCGCTCTCACATGGGCAGACGATGGAAGCACAACTCCGGACAATACAACGCCTGCGCCCGACGGGATTCAGATGCTTCCCCCGGGCAGCCTCAGTCTGTGGGAAGAAATGACCGGCACCCTCAACACCGCGCGTGAAGGAGCGGGAGCGGTTGCGGTCCTCGTGCCCTCCGATTCGCTTGTCATTGACGACAAGACATTTATCTATGCCGCCGGCGGCAGACCCCACGCGGGTGGCACTGGTTACCTCCAGACAGTGGAGAAAGCCGAGGTGCTCACAAACGGCGACCTGGGTCCCTGGACCGTGCAGACCGAGCAGCTGACAACAGCGCGCGCCTTCTACCCCCTCCTCACTTCGCAGGATCGGAACAAGACGCCGGTGCCCGAAATTCCAGGCCCCCTGGACAAGGATTACATGACTCCAACCACGCTCATCACGGAGCCCATTTTCCTGTTTGCGCTTCAGGGCGACGACGGCGCAACGGCGACCAACAACACGGGTCTGACCACCATCGAAGCCTCGGAAGTCAGTTCGCCGGACGGGGTTCTGCTTTCATGGACGGAACAGACCCACGATCTTCCGAGCGGTCGAACCACATACGGTCATGAGGGAGTTATCGTGGACGACTTCATCTATTGCTTCCCCGGTGTGGACATGGAATCCATCTCCGGTGAACCGGATGCCTTGATCAACAACACTTCACGCTTCCCGATCGACATTCCTCCGGGTTCTGCCGAACTACTTGTGAGCGGAGCCTTCATGGCCGCCAACGCGTCGTTCACCGTACCGCGTTCGTACTACGCCGTTGAAAAAGTAAACGCTCATGTGTACCTCGTGGGAGGAAATGACGGCAGCGGACCGATAACCTCGGTGGAAGTTATTCCTCAGTAGTTCCATCTTCCTCCCGACAACTGCCCCAAAAGTGGTAAAATACGACCTGTCTCGTATTTTACCCGGGAGTGTTTGATGTTCAAATATACAACTTCACTCATGTTTTGTGGCATGTTTCTCGTGTCTGTACTGGGAATTCAGTCCTGTGTAGACACCACGTTCGAACCCGGTTCCCCTTCAGACAGCGATTCGGACACCGATGCCGACACTGACACCGACTCTGATACGGACTCCGACACCGACTCTGACACCGATTCCGATACAGACTCTGATACCGATTCTGATACCGATTCTGATACCGATTCTGATACGGATTCCGACACGGACACCGACACAGATATCACCGACTGGACCTTTCGCCGAGACATCACAATCACCTCCGTCTTGACCAGCGCGTTGACAGATCATCAGGTTCCGGTCTTCCTTGATTCAGCTTTCAACCATTCGAACGCCGAAGCAAACGGCGAAGACATTCGGTTCTCCACTGATATCACCGGATCGGTTTTTGACCTGGAGCACTACATTGAATTTTGGAACGACGGCGGCGAAAGCGTCATCTGGGTCAAGATCCCCACCATCGCCGCCAGCGCAGACACCACTGTCTATATGTTCTACGGCAACGCCGGCGAGCCGGACGGTCAGACCGTGTTCGCAACCATGTTCCCCAATGCGTTCGTCAGCGCAGGCGGAGAAACACAAACCGGAACCAACATCTACGACTGGTTCGAGGTGCAGTCGGGCCATACGGTCAACGTCGGCACGGGCCAGGTGCTTCGTGTGGCAGCGCGAAATATTATCGTCGCCGGCACCATCCTGGGCAACGGCACGGGGAACTCGAGCGCGGCAGGCCCCGGTTCCGGCGGCTACTCCAGCAACGGAGGCGGTGGCGGCGGCGGCTATGGCGGAACGGGCGGACAGGGTGGCTATGATTCCGGCGATTCTCCGGGATCGGGTGGTAGCTCAAACGGAAGCCAGACCGCCCTCGGAATCGTTTTGGGATCAGGCGGCGGCGCGACAGATACCTCTAGCGGTGGCGCCGGTGGAGGTGCAATCTGGCTGGAAGCCTCGCGAATCAACGTGCCTGGCGCCATAGAGATGGGCGGAAGCATCGGTGGCGGAAGCGGACGATCTGGGGGTGGCGGCTCCGGCGGCGGGATCCTCATGATCTCTGACAGGATCGAAGTTTCAGGGACACTCACTGCAACCGGCGGCGGCGGTGGGGCCGGTGGCGACAGTGCAAATGACGGCGGTGGTGGTGGCGGCGGTGGACGAGTCAAGCTGTTCTACGATACGGATGATAACATCACAGCAACCACTAGCGTTTCAGCCGGCTCCGGCGGCTGTTGTGGCGACAGCTCATCCGGCGCAAGCGGCGCCATCGGCACAACTCATCAGGGCACATCACCGTTCGAAACCACGGTAACCGTCGGATCTGAAACCTCCATCTGAAATCGTTTTTCTGATACTATGCCCCCATGGGCGTCAGCATCGCAGAAATGGTCAGGCCGTTGAGACCCAGCGGTAACCGATTGACAACCTCGGCGGGGACAATCTCTGCGGGCCTGATTCTCTTCGTCGCGCTGCTGGTTCCTGTCGTTTCGACCGCGGGCAATATACCCGACAACCCACGTTATCTCTTCGAGCCAATCGGCGATGACATGGGCCTCGCCACCCGCGGCGCCACCACCATGCACCAGGATCAAGTGGGATTCATCTGGATAGGCACCCAGGACGGCCTGTTCAGGTACGATGGCGCACAGGTGAAGCGATTCTCAGCAGCTGACGGCGCTCCCTGGGCGGAGGTGGATCAGATCATTGGGAGCCCGGACGGAGACGTGTGGGTGGCCGCTGAGGGAGATATCGCCAGATTTGACGGGCTCGGGTTCGAGTCACTGAACATTGCTTCTAATAAGAAAAATACTGGGGGAATCACACTGGATATTTCGCAGCCCATGGCCTTCGATCGCCATGGGCAGATCTACCTGGCCACCAATAACGGCCTGGCGTTACTCGATCCCCTGGCCGGCAAGGTGAAGAAAAACTGGGCGGTTGCGGAGGGGTTCCCGTCGCCCGTAATCCATGCGGTTCATGTGGCGCCGGACGGTCTCGTGTGGTTCGCCGCCGGGGGTCAGGTCGGGCGGCTGCGGCCCGAATCGGGAAAGGTCGAATTGTTCGATCTCTTCGAGGGCGTGCCCAACGAAGACATCGTCGCGATCCTGGTCAACGAGGCGGGTACGGTCTGGGTCAGAACCAGAAATAGCCTCCTGCGAATGAACAATGGAGAGTCGGTGTTCACAACTGCCTGCGAGGAGATCGCGGAGTCTGCGTCAGACGGAATGCCCAGTCTGGATCACGCCGGTAACATCCTCGTACCGACAAGGATCGGGTTGCTTCTGCAGCAGGGTGATGAGTGGGAGCAGCTCTCCGAAAAAAACGGACTCAGGGTCAACGCGGTATGGTCGGTCCTCGAGGACAGGGAGGGTTCCCTCTGGATCGGTCTGGGTGGCGCAGGCGTAAGCTGGTCTCCTGGGCGAGGAAACTGGTCTGCCTGGACTTCCCGTGAAGGCCTGCCGGACGACGGCATATGGGGCATCATCCGCGATCCCATGGACAGACTCTGGGTGGGGACCAATCAGGGCGTGGGAATCTGGTTGCCTGACGAGGCCAGATGGGACGTCCTGACCAAGGAGGACGGGATCCTCGGCGATAGCGTCTGGAAGCTGGTCCTGGGCAACCACGGTGAGATGTGGAGCCTGTCGAGACGACTGGGCATCACGAGGATCGACCTCGAAACCCTCACTCCGGAAATAGTGACTCTGCCGGAGCGATTTCTCAGCGGACCGACAGACATGGTGATGGGACCCGAGGGAGACATCTGGGTCGGAGGCAATCAGTACCTCCTTAGAATCCATGTTGGTGAAGAGGAGTTGACCTTCGAAGACATTCCCTACCCGGACGAGATCATTGGATGCACCGAGGTAGTCTCCGTTTCTGATGATGGCGTGGTATGGACGGGTGGGCAGAACGGTCTCGGGCGATTCGACGGCGAGAAGTGGGGGCATTTCACAAAAAAAGATGGCCTGTTGGTTGATCGACTTGAGTACCTCTCCGCCGAGTCGGGCGCCACGGTCTGGATAGACTATCGCGCATCCGTCGGTATCACTCGCTTCGAGTTGACGGCGTTTGGCCCGGCAGTGAGACGATATGGATCGGAGGACGGGCTCACAGGGGACACGGTTTTCCTGTTGAAACACGACGCGGTCGGACGCGTCTGGGTGGGGACCGCTGACGGTCTGTCCGTCATCTCCAGGGACGGAACGGTCACGAGCTTCGACACCGGTGACGGTCTGATCTGGAATGACATCTCCCAGGGCGGGCTCTGGTCCGAGCCGGACGGCGCCGTGTTCATCGGCACCGGGAGGGGGCTGGCGTATTATCGTCCATCCGATAAGACGGTCCAGAGTTTGCCACCGGACGTGGTCATCACCTCGGCCACGCTTGGCGGTAGCGAGCGGATTCTCTCGGACAATCCCATCGTGCCGTACGCTAGCAACACCTTTGTGGCCAGATACTCGGGGCTTGTCTTTCGGGATTCAGCCCGGACGATATTCAGGTACCGGCTGGAAGGGCTGGAGCAGGAATACGTCGAGACGAACCAGCGGGAAGTTAGATATCCGGCGTTGCCGATGGGCAGTTACAAGTTTGAGGTGATGTGCGCAAACGCCGACGGTGTCTGGAGCGAGGAGTCTGCGGTGTTCTCCTTTGTCGTGGAGTCTCCGTGGTGGGAAGACTGGTGGGCACGTTTTGGCGGCGGCGCCGTACTGGTGCTCATAGTCTTTCTGATCCTGGAGATCCGCACTCGCAAGCTCGCCAGGGACAGGCGCCGTCTGGAAGCTGCCGTTACCGAACGAAGCGCCCAGCTGGCGGAGGCCAACCGGGAGCTTCGGGAGATGAGCTTCACCGACGCGCTGACAATGGTTCGGAACAGGCGATTCTTCTCCTCGGTGATCGACAGTAACGTCTCCGACGTACTCAGGAAGAACGATCCGCGCAACGAGGATGCCTCCGATCGGACCAGAGATCTGATTTTCTACATGGTGGATATCGATTTTTTCAAGAAGGTCAACGACGTGCTCGGTCACATGACTGGCGACAAGGTGCTAGTGGAAACGGCTAGCCGACTCGGCATGAGCATCCGACAATCGGACCTGCTGGTGCGCTGGGGTGGCGAAGAATTTCTGATAGTTTGCCGCAACACTGTTCGAGAAGAGGGGCACATGGTCACCCAACGTATCCTGGATCTGATCGGGGCGACACCGTTCGAGACGGAGAAGGGCCAGAAATTCAGGCGTACATGCTCGGTCGGGTGGGCGGTGCTTCCATCCTACCGAGAGCATCCTATGGTGCTTCCCCACGAGGCTGTCATCGAGCTGGCTGACAAGGCCCTGTACCTCGCCAAGGAGTCGGGGAGGAACTGTGGGGTCGGCGTGGAGGTCATCCCGGAAGCGTACGACCAGGACAACCCCGCAGGATGGCTGAACGAACCACTGTCCAAGCTGGACGGCAAGTATATCAAGCTCACCCGGGTAGACGGTCCCGCGCCCACTCCGGATCCCAACCCACTTCAAGAGACTACCGACGAGGATGGAAAATGAAGATTCTCTTGACCAGTATTCTCTGCCTGTTTGTTGTGTCTTGCATGTCAATAGAAGTGGCAAAAAGTCGCGTGTCGTTCGTGGAGAGCGGCCTGGTTCACGACAACAATGCATACGAGATCAAGTTCTCAAAGGCATCGAAGCTCCAATTCATCAACAGCGATTGGATAATCGACAATTGGTATCTTGAGAAAGGTGAGGCCAAGACACCTCAAAGACGAATTGGCCCCAAACACAAAGGTGTTGTTTACATGGACTTGTCGGGAAACGGAGTTTTGTCCGAGGAAAAAACCTATTTTTACGATCTGGAACTGAAGAACAGAAAGACCTCCGGATCAATATGGGTCAACTCGTTCGGGCTCCCCTCACGGATGAACAAGACGCTGTTGGATGTCTTTTTGCAAAATTACGCCGAGTCCATTTCGGGAAGTGATTTCTGGCTCTCTCGCGGAGTTATCGGCAAACGCCCGGCTCAGGAAACAAAGACCTACGCGACACAGGTTGTCGAAAAAAGAAATATCTCTTTTGGGCCATACAAGGCCCTGATCGCTACCATCAGTATTGCCAATATCGATCAGCTCAGGATGGACCCAAATCACAGGCATGGAACTATTCGGATAATGATCATGCGCATACGTGGGCCATATGAGCACAAGACGAAGAGTGTCGTACAGGGAGTGACGATTCACCGTAAAACAAAACATGAGAATGGTTTCCTGGTCATCGGTTACTTCAACTCACCCGCGTACTACGAGACGAATCTTCAAGATTATTACAGGTTCCTGGGGCAATTCAGATTCAACGGTAAACGGGCCATAGATCCTGAGGTTCTCAAAAATGAAACCGGCTCTCCTTCAACCGCAGTTCCTGTATCAGGTGAGGAAGAAGATACGGAACATCCCGGAGGTTGGCATGCCGAAGAGACTGTCACCGACGGCGGATTCGAGAACTCTCCGTGATCCTCGATTGACGATTCCATCGTCAGCTATCGCGAAATTCCTGGCCGGCGGGCATGACTCCCGGCAACCGGGGATCGGCGATGACGGTCGTTTCCTGACGGTAGGTCACGAAACCGGCGCGCTGATAGAAAGCGATAGCGTGGGGATGATCCAGGTTGCATGTGTGTAACCAGACACGCTCTGGTTCCCTGTCCCAGGCCTTGTCCAGCGCCCAGTCCAGCATATAGCGCCCCAGGCTGCGGCCGATGAATTCCGGCAACAACCCGAGAAAAACGACTTCAATATCACTGGTGGTGCGACAATCCAGTTCAACAAAACCCGCTGGATTGCCGACGACGAAGAGCACATGCACTTCTATTTTGGGTTGGTGGATTATCTCGCACAGGGTGTCGTCGTCCATGAGCCTGCGTTCGTACCATAACCAGGGATCACCTACAGAGTTGTACAGGTATCGATAAAAGGAAGTCACCGGCCGCTCGACCCGCATCAGTGCGAGCTTCTCTTCGCCACGATACGGCGCAGGAGGACGGTCGGACCTGTGACTCATCTCGAGGTAGGTGACAACGACCTCGAGCTCGCCAACCCCCTTCCCGGAAGTCATGGCTCAGTCCGCATAGACCCACTGCAGGCCGTTTGGGAACACACCCTCGTCCACGCAATCCACGAGCATCGTCGCGTTGGAACCGTCCACGTCCACAACCCAGAGGTCGGAGCACGTATCGTCATCGCGGCCCTGCAGCAGAGCGATGCGAGTGGAGTCTGGAGAGAATGAGAGGTCGGTGAGGTTGCCGGTGGTGCTCTCGAGGATCGTCTCGCCGCCTGTGAGATCGGCCGTGTCGGCTACTACCAGGCTGGACCAGCTCAGTCGATAAGCGACCAGGGTTTCGTCGGGGGAGACCGTGGGACCGGTCGCGCTCTGAAGAATGTACTCCATGTTGGAACCGTCTTCCTCCATACGCATGAGCGATTGCATAAAGGAGGACCCCGACGGCTCCTGTCGCCAGAAAAGAATACTGCCGTCTCCCAGCAATACCGGGCCTATGTCGGAGATGCCCGCCTCGAGGGGAGTGAGCCAGAACTCCTGTGCGCCGTCGAGGACGTGAGTCATTATCCGGTAAGGATCACTGCCGAAGTTCAGGGTGTCATCCACTATCTCCTGGAAGAAGTTGGCGCGGCGGCACATAAACAGTGTTTCATCCCCGGGGGCAAAATTGTGGCACTCGTCGTTGATGGAGCCGGAGGTGATCTGCACAGGGGCTTCGCCTCCCTCGATGAGCCATGTGTACTGAACGGCGTCTCCGATGGTCAGATCCCAGTTCTCCTCCTGGTAGGGGTCCACCGATGAGAAGGCAATGGTGACACCGTCGCCGGCCACGCCGAATGACCAGAGGCGGTTGAGTGTGAAACGCACGCCGG
>JAUVAN010000327.1 GCA_030591725.1 Deltaproteobacteria bacterium | reverse complement strand
CATTATAAAGTTGAAACACTAATTCCAATTGCTCAATTCCTTCTTCTTGACCAAACTCTTCTATTGTTTGACCATAGTCCGTTTCTGACGTAAATACCACCACTTATAATTTAACAATTTTATTTAATCCTCGGCCTCTTCGGTCTATGGATTTTTGCCACTCCCTGGAAGATCATCCCGGGGGAACGGGGTATCCGCCTTTTCTTGCGCTGGCACTGGGACAAGGTCAAGCGACTGGACATGGGGCGAGGTATCGCTCTGTTCCTCCTGGTCGCTTCTCCCTGGTACGTGGCCATGTTCTTCCGCCACGGGATGAGCTTCATCAATCGCTTCTTCATCCACGACCATATCAAGCGCCTCTCCGTGGGAGTCCATGGCGACAACGGGACGTTTCAGTACTTTATCCAGCAGCTCGGATATGCCGCATTTCCGTGGGTGGCCTTCCTTCCGTTCGCTCTCGTCGCCTGGTACAGGTGGCGCAGCGACCCGAAGTCCAGAAGCGAGACATCGACCTTCGACAACCGCCGTATGATCCATTCATTCTGCGCCAGCTGGGGAATTCTATCATTCGGACTGCTGGCGATGATGGTGACAAAATTTCATCACTACGTTTTCCCATTGATCCCGCCCGTGGCGATACTCATCGGCCTCTTCCTCGATGACATCTGGGAAGGTCGCATCAAGAGGCTCGGTCCAGTGTCGCTCGTCGGGATAGCCATCCTGGCGCTGGTGGCACAGGATCTGGTCGCTCCGGCGGGCAAGGGGGTGCTCCACGGCTATACCCAGATCGTCGGGCTATTCATCTACAAGTACTCGCGCCCGTACCCCGAGGGCGCCCGGTACGACATCTCCATGCCGATCCTGGCCTTTGCGGCTGGTTTTTCCCTGCTGCTGGCCGGCATGGCCAGCGCCCGCCTGCGACGTGGCGCCGTGGTGGCAACGCTGCTCCTCGCTCTCGTAATGGGACACTGGCTCACCCAGCATCACATGGTCGAGCTGGCGCCACACTGGACGCAGAAACACATCATGGAGGAGTACTACGCCAAGAAAAAATCGCCCGCAGAGAGGTTGGTTGCGTTTCAGATGAACTGGAAGGGCGAAAATTTCTACACTGGCAACCGAGTGGTCGTCCACGTCTCCACCAAGAACAAGAACTTCGAGAAATGGCTCGACAAGCACCGGGGAGAGCGGCATTTCTTCATCACCGAGTACAAGCGCTTCAAGAGAATGTCGAGCAGGGCGAAGGCGGCCAGCGGCCCCCTGAAGCCATTTGCGGATACCTGTAATAAATACAAGGCAGGCTGGGCGGACGAACTCTGAGACCTGCCGGGATGGGGTCTCTGAGCTACCTCTTTCTCTTCTTCTTTTTCTTCTTGGGCTTGGCGGCGGCCTGTTTGGCCTTTGGGGTCGCGGTCGCGGTCTTCTTTGTGGGTTTCGATGCTGCTGTTTTGGGCTTTTCCCCCGACGCCTTTGTCCTGGCCGTCGCAGGCTTCTTCTCTGCGGGCTTTTTTCTGGCCGTGACATTCTTCTTTGACGGGGCCTTCTTGGGAGGCAGGAACTCGGCAAAATCCTTATCGCTGAAATCAGCCTCGCGAGACGGGAGCGACGTATCGATATACTCGCCCACCGCTCCGGCTATGTAGGAGAGAACGTTGGCCTCGGACTGAAGGAACCCTGATTCGCGTGGGCTGTTGATCAACTCGACTGCGCCGATGGTCTTTCCCTCGTACTGAATCGGAGCACACACTATACTGCGGGTGACAAAACCGCTCAGCTGGTCGAATTCCGCATGGAACCGAGGATCGTTTTTGGGATCCGAAACCGTTATCACCGCGCCGGCCCTGGTAGCGAACCCGACGATTCCCATTGTGAGTGACAGTTTCTTGCCCATCAACTGGCTGGACGCATCACCCTGCGCAGCAGCCACGTACAGCTCGTATTTTCCCGGCGTGATGAGCATGGCGCTGGCCGCCTCGCAGTCGATGAACTCTTTGGCCAGATTGAGCGCAAACAGGGCCGCGTCGTCGTGCTTCGTGACCGAGTATATGTCCTGCATCCGTTCGAAGGCTCTCACTATGGCGTCGTCCACCGCCAGCTCTCGCGACGGTATCTTCTTCTTTTCTTTGGGCTCGGGCTTGGCGACAGGTGCCTGAGTGACTGGAACCAGTGGAATCGGGTCCGGCGTATGGACAGGTTCCGGCTCCGGCAACACCTGAGCTCGAGGTTTCTCGACAGGTTGTGGCTCCGGCGCAGCCTGGACCAGAGGCTTCTCGACAGTTGTTGGCTGCAGATCCAGTACCGGCTCCTCCGCCGCCACGATCGGTGGCTGGGGCATTCGGCTGAGCCTGATCCCCTCGTCTTCCGACAGCGGAAACTGGACGCTGGCCTTCTTTGGGCTCCACGCCTTCCATGAGAGGGCAGCAATGGCCGGCCTCACCGACCTCTTTTGAAATTCGTGATCATAAACCTGGACAGTAATGACGAGCTTGGTTCCATCATCGGAACCCATCGCCCTCAATCGATGATAATACTCGACGGCGATCTTGGCAGCCGCGTCCTTGTGGGTTCCCGGAGCAACGAAAATCAGCCGTTCTCGGTCATAGATCGCGCTGCCGTCGTCAGGCGCCTTGTCGTTCCAGAAGAAAACCTTGTGCACTGGAAGATCCTGCGAAATCTGGGAGACAACCCCTTGTGCCGGTGCCACGGGGACGCCGGGCTGGGGTCTGGCCATCGGCACGGCTTTCGGTGCAGCCTTGGGCGATATCTTCCGTACGGCCTTCGGCGTGGCCTTCGGCGCCTCTTCTTGCGCGGTTTTCGGCGTGGACTTCGGAGACTGAGCCACCGGGGCCTTCGGCTGAGCGTCTTGCTCGCCCATGGGCCTCAGCGTGTACACCTTGCGTGTCACGAAATCAGTCACGTGAACGCTGCGATCCGGCTTGATGTCGCAAGTTATGTTGGAAACACCCTGGCCGTCCAACCCGTGCTTGGTCAGCCCGCTGCGCAATGCCGAGAACCAGTTGTCCGCTTCCACGGTGATCGAAGCTGCTTGTGCTCCATCATCATCGTCGGGAACAATCACCTCCCAAAGCATACCAATAACTCCTCCATGGCTTTCGAACTCAGCATCAGATTGCATCGCCTCTCCGCGAGCGTGACGAACACTAGAATACGAATAATCACTCGTCAAGTTCGACATTAATATGACCTCATTTCATCGAAAATCCAGAGTAATTCTTTTTCGGTTACTAAGTGTCGTCATGAACAAAAAGGGGCCACAATAAAAAGAAACCACTACTAAAATGTACATTCGTGGCCAATTGAGGCAGATTTCGTGCGCGCCCGCAGCACGTGGGCGAGGCATTACACGGGGTAAGCCGAGGTCACGTGGAAGGACGAAAGCCGGAAGATGCCTTTAGTGGACACGCATGAGGCGGTGGCGATGAAGCCCGTGATCGCAATTACGATGGGTGATCCTTCCGGTATCGGGCCGGAGATTATTGCAAGGTGCCTGGAATCCGCTTCGCGGATCTCACGACCCATTGTGTTCGGGCACTGGCCCACGTTGCGACAGGCACTCGACGACATCGGCGCCGGTACACGGGTTCAACTCATGGAGCGGGCAAAACCGGCCGAACCCGACACTATCGCGATAGTCCCTACCGAGGACGACGGGCCTCCGATTGAAGAACAGGGAGAACGATCCTCGAGAGCCCAATTCGAGTCTCTTGAAAAAGCCGTGGACTCGGCGCTGGATGGCACGTGCGATTGTCTGGCAACGGGACCGGTTTCCAAGGAGCAGATCTCCCGCATCGCACCGGGTTTCATCGGACACACCGAGTACCTGGCAGAACGCTGCGGTCTGGCCCGCGACGATGTGACCATGATTTTCATGTCCGAGAAGCTCGCGGTGGGACTGCTGACGACCCACGTTCCCATGAATCGGATTGCCCTGACCATCACGACCGAGCGTTACGAACGAACGACCGGTCACATGGTCGCCCTGCTGAAGGAGATGCGCCCGGACGAACGCCCACGAATCGCCATCGCCGCCTTCAATCCGCACGCCGGCGAGGGGGGCTTGCTCGGAAATGAGGAGGTCGGGATCCTCGAGCCCTTCTGTCGGGATATCAGGGGGAGAGTCGACGCGGAGATCACGGGCCCCACCCCGGCCGATACGGTGTTTCGCGACGCCATGAACGGACGATACGACGGAGTAATCGCCGCCTACCACGACCAGGCGATGATCCCGCTGAAGCTGATGGGCGCCGGTCAAACCGTCAACATCACCATGGGACTTCCGTTCGTGCGCACCAGCCCCGATCACGGAACCGCGCACGACATCGCCAGAACCGGAGTCGCAGATCCTGCGGGCATGCGCCTCGCAATAGATGCAGCGGTGAAATTGTGGCGCGCAAGAACGAACGGTTAGCACCTTCGAAAAATGAGTCCGGCACACTTCGCAAAGTGATATAATTTCATTATCCACCATGGGAGGGTGCGCCATGAAACGTTCTGCCCGCCTCCGCCCGCGGCGTGAACACCGCGGCAACGATACCTGCCGATCTGAATCGGGCTTCCATGTCCATCGGCAAGCCCTGCGGGCTGATTCGGGCGCGAGGCCGCACGGCCTTGCGGCGCAGCCGCATCGTTGCCGCGTCGTT
>JAUVAN010000219.1 GCA_030591725.1 Deltaproteobacteria bacterium | reverse complement strand
TGGGCTTTACGCCCATCGGACAGAGTAAACCCAAGATCTGTCTGATCACCTTTCGTCTCCAAAACCGTATTTGCGTTAACAGCGACGACATACCTCACAGGTCCGCTTAGCATCATCAACGTGATTTCCGTGTGATCGTCAACTCTCCATTCCCAGTGCATTCTTCCCTTTCCCCCTTTTTAAAGAGTGGGAGTCATCATTCTCGGTGTCATTATTCTCGGGATTATACTCCGGGCCGAGTTATTTGGAAAATACGGCCGATTCCAAACCAGGATTTCTGTTCTTGATCAAAAGAGCCTATCCTTATTAAGATAATTAAAAGCACCCCCAGTGATCGTATCACTGGCCCGACGCCCCGTTCGCGGGGCGTTTCTTTTTTGGGGAGTGGGCCATTCTCCAGCCCGCGCAGATCCTGCGCGGGATCCCCGGGAACCCGAGCCTCCCCTTCCTCCAGCCCGCGCAGATCCTGCGCGGGTATTCGGCGCACGCAGCGGACACATCAAGGTGCTTTCGCTTCGGTGATAAACTTAATATGGTAGGTAATGACCTTCCCCGAAAAAACCCTTCACGATCTGGAATGGAGCCGGTTGCTTGGTCACCTGGCGGCGCGCTGTACTGGCGAGGAGGCGGCCGATCGCTGCAGGGTTCTTCCCCTGAAGGACGCGTCGGGAGCGCGGGCGCATCTGGATCTGGTGCAGGAGTTCCTCACGTGCATCGATAACGACGATCGTCCGCCGTCGCTACCCGCCCTCCCCGTCTCCCAGACCCTGGCCCTCGTGCGCGGCCGTGGAAGCGTCCCGGGGGAGGCGTTGCGGGCGATTGCAGTCAACCTCAAGCTCTTCACGGCGCTCCACAGGTACCTCGACAACCGGACGGACGTCTGCCCCAAAAACATGACGCTGGTTCTCCCGGATCCCGACCGGATCTCGACTCTCGGTCTGGCCAGGCTGGCAGGAGAACTGGAATCTGCGTTCGAACCCGACGGCTCGATCTCGGAGCTCGCCAGCCCGCAGATAGGGCTCCTGCGGCGACGGGTGGTGTCCATCCGAAAAAACCTGCTGTCCAGGATTGACGAGATCGCCGAATCCCAGGCCGATCTACTCAGCGACCGCACGGTGTCCATCCGAAACGACAGGTTCGTCCTTCCGGTAAGGACCGACGCCCATCGGCCGCTCAAGGGAATCGTCCACGGCACCTCGGGAACGGGAAATACCATCTTCGTGGAGCCGCAGCAGGCGGTGGAGCTGGGAAACGAACTGATGCTGGCCAGGGAGTCCGTCCTGAGGGAGGAGGCCCGCATACTCGCCGAGCTGAGGGACGCCGTTCACGATCAACTGGAAGAAGTCACCCACGCATGCTTGACCATCATCGATGCCGAAACCCGAATAGCCGCGGCCCGACTCGCCTTCGATCTCGAGGCATCCGTCCCCAACGACGGACCGGCGGGAGCAATGGAACTGATCCGCGCGCGACACCCCTTGCTCGTGCTGGAGGGCGTTTCGGTGGTGCCGAGCCGCATCACCGTGTCACCCGGCGGGTGCCTGCTCATCTCCGGCCCAAACGCGGGTGGCAAGACGGTGGCGCTGAAGACCGTTGGATTGTTCGGGTTGATGCTCGCCGCCGGCCTTCCCATACCAGCAAACCCGGAGTCCTCGGTGGGCATTCCCACTACCGTGCTCACCGATATCGGCGACGATCAAAGCCTGGAGCTGAATCTGTCCACCTTCTCTGCGCACATGAAAAACATCGCCATGATCCTCGACTCTGCGGGCGACGGGGACATCGTCCTTCTCGACGAGCTCTGCGCCGGGACCGACCCCGTCGAGGGCACCGCCCTGGCCGAGGCCATCCTCGACAGCCTCAACAGGCTGGGCACGAGCACCCTGGCCACGACTCACTTCGACACTCTCAAGACCCGTGCACAGGACAAGGAAGACTTCATCAACGGAGCCATGGGGTTTGACGTGGACGCGAAGAAGCCGACCTTCGAGCTTCGCATGGGCGTCCCGGGAAGCTCCAGCGCCCTGAACATCGCGGCCCGCTTCGGCATCCCCGACCGGATCCTTGCGGACGCGAGAAAACTACTGCCCGATGGGGTCAGGGAACTGTCAAACGCCGTGGAGGCGCTCGAAAAGGAGAGGCTCCTGGCAAACAAGGAGAGACATGCCCTGACCCAGCAACGGATGATGCTGGAGGAGGCCCGACGCTCACACATGGCCGAGCTGGACGGTCTGCGCGCCAGACAGGACAAGTTTGTGGACAAGGAAACCGAGGTGCTCTGGTCGGCCATTCGACGCGCCCGGGAAAAGGTGCGCGACGCGGAGACATCCATAAGGCGACACAGGACGGACCGGACGGCGTTGAGAAAGGCGCAGGACACCATCAACAAGATCGCGACCGACCTCGATCCGGGCGGCAATCTCAACCTGAGCAAGAGAGAGGATCTCCCGGGCACTCCAGCACTCCCGCAGGATCTGGAGCCCGGCGTGAAGGTTCTCGTGACTACCCTGGGCAAGGAAGCGGTGGTCGACTCGCCGGTCAAGGGGAACACCGTGTTCGTTCGCGCAGGGGCGCTGCGGATCCGCGTGAACATCGAAGAATTGAACGTCCTTGCAAGGAAGAAAACCGGCCGGGCGAAATCAGGGCGCAAAAAAACACACTCGCCGGAGCCGGACAGGGCGACACAGGACGTCATCCGCACATCTCAAAACACCCTCGATCTGCGCGGCAAGACCGTGGACGAAGCAATTAGCGCCACCGATGCATTCCTGGACACATCCATGCGCGACGGCACCGACGTGGTCTTCATCCTTCACGGCCATGGTACCGGCGCGCTGCGAGACGCTGTTCGCGCCTACCTCGAAGATTCACAGTACGTTTTGACGTCCCGCAGTGGGTCAAGGGAGGAAGGCGGAGACGGAATCACCGCCGTCTGGATAGAATAACGCTCAGGGGACCACGCGAGATATTTCGGCGGGTTTCTCCTCGTCTGAATCCTGATCCCGGTCCAGATCGCCGCCGCCGTCCACAGAGTAGAGCAGCTTTCTGATTGCGTCGGCGCGTCGTACGAGCCTTGGGGACGCGGAGTAGATGGACGCCAGGCCGGACCAGCACTTCACCCACATATCGGAGCCCACGTCGTCATCCTCCAGGCGGCCAAGCACCTCCCAGCACGTTCGCTCGAAACGACGATGGCGCTTCTGGGCGAGAAGGATCTCCTGAAGCCTGTCCATGGCCGGCACGCAGGTGGGATCCTCTCGAAGGGCTCGCAGGTAGAAACCCACGGCCAGCTTGGGGCGTTTCATCTCGGTGATGGCCAGATGGCCTGCCGCGCAGTGCCTTGTCGCCCGCAACGGCGCGCTGCCGGATTGTGCGCTTCGCTCTATCTCACGCAGGATCTCGCTCACCTTGCCGCCCTGCCCTTTTCCCGATTCCAGAAGTTTCGCGAGTTCGGGATCGTCCAGATGTCCCGGCCTGCACGACTGCTCGCGCGATATTCTTCGCCCCAGCAGGATCGCCCGCACGAATCTGAAAAGCAGCATCGCCAGAAACAGCGCGATGGTAATTAGAAGAACTTCTTTCACAACCACGATAATAATTACCGAGGAGCCGGAGTCAACTATTGTGAAGCAATATGCGCGGCACAATGAACGAAGCAGCAGATTCTGAGACCAGCAGATTCTGGTTGCAGTGCATGTTGGAATGAGTGACAATTTGCTTTCAAGTTTTCCAAGAAGGGAGTGTCAAAACAAAATGACAGCCAGATTTTTTGTAATACTCATCGCTGCGGGGGCCATGGCCCTCATGATTTGCGGGTGTGACCTGATCACGGGAGGCAGCGAGCCTCCTGGGCCAATTCCCACAGCGATTCCGGGTATGCCGGGCCAGCCCGTTGCGATTCCGGTCCCCGGCCAGCCCGTTGCGATTCCGGTCCCCGGCCAGCCCGTTGCGATTCCGGTCCCCGGTCAGCCCGTTGCGATTCCGGTCCCCGGTCAGCCCGTTGCGATTCCGGTCCCCGGCCAGCCCGTTGCAGTTCCGCCCCCAGGTCAACTCGTCCCGATTCCGGTCCCCGGCCAGCCCGTTGCGGCTCCGGTCCCCGGTCAGCCCGTTGCTCCTCCGGTCCCCGGTCAGCCCGTTGCTCCTCCCGTTGCGACACCGCCGGCACCGGTGGTACCTACCGGAGATCTGCTGACCGATCGGATGAACGAGGCAAAGGCGGCCAACGCCGTCGAGCTGACCGCGACAAGCATGCTGGAGAAGGTCGAACTCAAGAAGGGCAAAACCCAGAGCTACGAGGTTCAGTTGCCCGGACCACCCTACTGCCACTCGTATCTCGCGGTTGGCGACGACAATGTCAAAGAGATCAAGATTGACATCGAATCCCCGGCCGGCGTCAAAGAAACCACGTCCGAGAAGGACGACAACGCGGAAGACAACCTGGCGATCATCGCCAACCACTGCCCGACCATGGCGGGGCTGTACAAGCTCAACACCAAACTGGTCAAGGGCAAGGGCGAAATAGCCGTCCAGGTGTTTTCCAAATAAGCACCACCTGCCCTTTTAGTTCCGTTTTTTTTCTAACCAAGAACAATGCCAGTTTCAATCTTGCAACCGGTAATGAATTGAGCCGCCCCGAGGCGCTTCTTTCCGGGAAGTTGCAACGCCGTCAACCGCAGAACACCTTTGCCGCAGGCCACGTCAACGCCGTCGGCGGTGTGAGCCGTCACCTCGCCGGCCTTGCCGACGCTTCCATCGAGGGAAACCACGCTGGCGCTGTGTACCCTGATCGGCTGACCCTCCAGCAGAGTCGAGGCACACGGCCACGGGTGCATCCCGCGCACATGAGCGTGTAGCACGGCGGCAGATTCCACCCAGTTCATCCGTCCATCTTTCTTGGAAAGAGCCGGCGCGTGGGTTGCAAGGGAGTGATCCTGCGATACGGGCTCATACTCCCCAATTTCATCGAGAACCTCCATGAGAACTGTCGCTCCCAACTCCGCGAGCCTACCTGTCAGATCTCCGGCGGTCTCCTGCGATCCGATCTGTACAGCTGTCGACTTGTACACCGAACCCGTGTCAAGGCCCTCGTCCATGGCCATGATGGAAACCCCGGCTTCTTCGTCGCCATTGATTATTGCCCAGTTGATCGGCGCCGCGCCCCTCAGCTTCGGGAGGAGAGAAGCATGAACGTTCAAGCACCCTAACGGCGGCGTCGCAAGAAGGCTCGCCCCCAGGATCCTGCCGTAGGCGGCGGTGACCAACAGATCCGGCTTCAGATCGGCGATCTTCGACGCGAATCTCTTTCCCTTGACTACCTCGGGCTGGATCACCGCGATACCGAGATCGATCGCAGCGGTTTTCACCGGCGGAGCCCCCATCTTGCGCCCTCTTCCCACGGGCCTGTCCGGCTGAGTAACAACGAGCACCAGCTCCGTCGACCCGGCCAGCGCGCGCAACGTCGGAACGGCAAAATCAGGGGTGCCCATGAAAACGGTGACGAGCTTATTTTTCATCGGATGACGCTCTTCAGTTCCCTCTGTTCTTGAGCTCTCTCATCATCATCTTGCGTTGCAAAAAGCTCACCTTGTTCGCGAGGGTAATCCCGTCCAGGTGGTCGATCTCGTGCTGTATGGCCACGGCCAGAAGCTCTTCCGCTTCCAGTTCGTATGCCTCTCCATCCCTGTTCAGCGCGGTCATGCGAATCTTCTGGGAACGCAGTACCTTTACATGGATATCCGGAAAGCTCAGGCAGCCCTCCTCCCACTCGATCTCTCCCGACCGCTCCACGATCTCCGGATTGATGAGCACCAGGAGATCCGATTCCCCTTCCGGATGATCTATGTCGATGACCGCAATTCTCTTTGTCACACCGACCTGATTGGCCGCGAGTCCGACTCCGGGCGCCGCGTACATGGTCTCGGCCATGTCGTCGACCAGGACGCGAATCTCGTCATCGATCACAGCTACCGGCTCCGAGCGTTTCTTCAATACCTCCGCCGGATAGATCATGATCTCTTTGATGCTCATTCTACATCCATGGTCGCTCTATATGCCTCGCGCAAGGAGGCATCTCGTAGAATCTCATATGCCTCGTCCAGCACAAAACGTATCTCTTTGACCTTCGGTTGCAAGTCCAATAACTCAGGCGTTACAAATCTCTCAATGGCGAAGAGCCCTCTCAATCGACGATAGGCCTTTCGAATCTCGTGTCCGGATGCATCCGGAGACACCTGGATGATGGAAAAATAGTTCCCCTGCTCCACCTGGGCCAGCTTGTCGACAACACGCGCCGTCTCAATCCTCGACTCCTGTCTTCGATCGACATCGGTCCACTGGCTCTCTCCACCTTGCGCGTCCTTCGCAGGCCCTTCTTTACCGCCTCCGGTCACATGCACCCATCCGAGTACGGCGAAACCAGCGATGAGGGCACTCAGGTCGTCCACCGCCACACTGAATCTCTGCGCGAGCTCGTCAACGCCCCGCGTACCATCCATCCACTCGAGTGGCTCCAGCTCTCGATCACTCAATCCGGTCTCCTCCAATGGGCATATTCCGTTGCCGGTGTTCTTCGGACGAGCGTCGCGTGCCACTATCTTCTGTATCTCGCTCAAGGGTGCACGGGATCTCAACCCTTCCACGATAATGCTCGCCGTGGGCAAATCGAGCAGCACTCGTTCGGAACTCTGGTGTTTCCCCTGGGCGAACCGCCACGATCCTTCGCTCCAGGCAAACGAATCGAAAATGATGGTTTCATAATGATGTCTCACGAGGGGAAACAGCTCACGGGAAGCGATGAGGCCTTTCTCGACAAGGACAACCCCCGCCCGTCTTCCGCTCGCTCCGATGGTCATCGCGGCCTGCTCGTACTGCCGCTCGTTGAGCCGTCCCTCGCGATGCAACAACTCGATCAACCTGTCCTCACGCGCTGATGAGGTGGCCATCGTCGGCTCGCCTTCCTCCATGAAGATCTTCCGCTCAACGTCCCGGTTCATCAGGGTCAGCACACCTGTCGCCCGGCGCGAACGCAAAGAAGCCAGTACACTCCACAAGGGTTCCAACTCCAGGCGACCGCCCTCCCCCGCCTCCGCCTGCTCCCCCGCCTCCACCTGCTCCTCCACCTCTGCCCGCTCTCTCACTTCAGTCTGCTGCTCTTCGAATTCCTGGGTAATGGGTTCTTCGTCGGAGGCAGACCTGACCGCCGTGGTCACCTCAAGAGGATCATCTGGCTCGTACTCAATGGTGGCGGGCTTGTGCAGGTATGTTTTTGGATCGAGGGTATCCAGCCCCTCGGAGATCTCCTGCTCGGTTTCGAGCGATTCCTCCATGAGGCGCG
>JAUVAN010000278.1 GCA_030591725.1 Deltaproteobacteria bacterium | reverse complement strand
GCCTTGTTCGCGCCGGCCAGGTCGCCCTTGTCCATGAGCAGCAATCCAAGGTTGTTGTGGGCTTCCATGAGGTCCGGATCTCGCGCGATGGCGACTACGTATTCCTTTTCGGCCCTGATGAGATCATCCAGGTTTTGCAGGCAAACGCCCAGGTAGTAGTGGGCTTCTGCACTCGCAGGTTGTTCCTCGACAATCTTCTCGAACAGGGCCGCGCCCCTCGTAAAATCGCCCTGCTCGATGAGCGCCTTTCCATCAGCGATGCCGCCGGCGGGTTTGCCCGAGGCTGTTTCACTGTCCGGCCCGGCGCCCCCGCACGCGGCGAAGAGAATAGCGATCGCGACGGTTGCAAATCGACGGAATATCATCTGGTCCTCCTGCACAAAGTTACATGACGTTGATCGGAATCTACCACGGAGCGGCCGATAGAAGAAAATGGTTTAATGGATCGCCAGTACCGCGCCTGCAGTTATCAGGTGTTGAAATATGGTCATTGCCTTTGCGTCGTTTTCTTTATCGAGATGAAGTCGACGATCAATTTCTTGAGGCTAATCCGGTCGTACGGATCCAGGGTCTGGATGTCTTCAAAAAGAATGCACAGATCCCTGTCCTCGAAGAGCGCTGATGTGGCCTCTCCCGAAGACGACGGGGGCGCCGTCTCCGAAATAGAGCCGCCAAGGAGATAGTCGACCGAGACGTCGAGGACCCCGGCGAGCCTTGCCAGCGTCTTGACCGACGGGTTGGATTTCCCGTGCTCGTAGCGCCCGAGGTGGTTGTAGTGGATGCCCACTGATCTCGCGAGCTTGACCTGGCTCAGTTTTTTATCCTTTCGCAGCAGCTTGAGTCGCTCCGCGAATCCATACGTCTGCATTTACATACTCTCCTTTTGAGAAAGGAAGCTGAATTTCCCTTTGTTTTCAACAAAAGCACACCCTGGTGATGTACCACTGCTTTGCCAAACCTTTATTTACCACCTTTGTGTTGTTATATACAACAAGATATCTCATTATTTCCACCGTTGTGCTGTATATCGTAAAGTGCAAAACACCTTTTACCTCCCCTGTACTGTCTTAAAATATTGCCAAACGACTTTTTAGCAACTGTTCAAGTGATTGGCAAAATACCAATGGCGATTCTTACTACTACTTGGGTGATTGGCGAAATGCCAATCGCATATCCTGCAATACAGAAAGTGATTGGGGAAATGACAATCGCATTTCCTACCACGAAGAAGGTGAATTGCCCTGTACGTATCGACTTCCGGCCGGTCCTGAGCGCGATTTGCCATTTTGAGGAGTGCTATACTTATTTTGAGGAACGTTGAGAGATCTAGTCGGGGATCACTATACTCAGTTTCTTCTTGCACTGCCGTCGAAGTTTCTGGCCCTTTTTTCGGGTTTTCCTTGCCAGGTCGATACACTTTTCAAAATGCTCGCCTGCCATTTCCAGATATGGGAGTGCTCCTTTGCCCCACTCGAATCGCCAAATACGTTCTAAAGCATCGTCGTTTTTAAAACTAGGAGGAAGCGGTGTTGTTATCAGCATGATCGCGAAATCCAGGTGAATGTCCCCAAGGTTCCTGGCTGCTTGTGCGGATGAGTGTGGATGATTAAGAGCCAACAACTCCTCCAAAGGGTATTTGGCTTCGTTGAAAGCTGTTGCCTTTTTTTCCAACCAGGGTTGCAAAGAATGTTCCGCCCAGTAGTTGAACTGAACGTCCGCTGTTTCTCTTGCTATTCGCTCGGCCTCCAGTTCCTCATCCGTTCTTGTTGTCAACTGATCGGCGCTTGCTTCAATTGATTTGTCTAAATCTTGCCAATTCGCCAAATGACGAATTCGAGAGAGAACCGCTTCTTCCTTTTTCCACTGAATACGATGTCTTTCCTCTGCTTCGAGACGTTGTTTCTCTAGCCTCTCCAGGCGTTCAATTTCGAGTTTCTTTTTCTCTTTTTTGGTCGGTTCGTGCTTCTTCTTGTCAGTCCGGTCCAAACCCCCATGTCCAAAATTTGCGCCGACTTGACACCCCATTGCGGGTTGATCTCGGCAATTATCGGTATTTTTCGGACAACAAACGGGACTAGTGAAAACCGAGCATCCATACGGTGAATTGCAATCAACATCCCCGCACCACCACGTCCTTATAGGCCCTGGAAGCTCTTTTTCTGCTTTGAATTGCGGAAACTTAATCGCCCTATATTCACGAAGGGCTTTTTGGGCTTGCTTTTTAAGAGTGGAAGCGAGCTTCTTTGATGAGGTATCAGCACTGCCGGTTAGTGGAATGGCAAACAGAACCACCGCGACCACGAGAGCTGCAAACTGGATCGAATAAGAAACATGACGATGTGCTCTGTTTATAATCGACATTCCTTGTTACACTATATCACGGAGCGCGAAGACAGACGATTCGATCGCATCTCCAGTTCGCTGTATGCCTTCATCCGCTGAAAAACCACCGACAGATAGAGAATAGGAATACTCAGCTAGCCGGTTTTTTAATTTCGGTGCTCGACTCCCCGGTGGGATCATCCCTGAGACCGAAGTCCTTCATCTTGGTCTGGAGTGACTTGCGGCTTATCTTGAGAAGTCGGGCGGCCCTTGTCACGTTGCGCTTCGTCTGCTCGAGGGCCTTGACGATCAACTGCTTTTCCAGGTTGGCCGTGACCGCCTTGACCTGATCCTTGAGGCCAGCGTCGATCTGGATGTCATCTGGAATCGATATCTCCCCGGTGGATGGGGTGACAGTCTGCACACCACCGATGTCTGGCGGCAGGTGTTGCAGGGCGATGGCCTCGTCATCGCAAAAAAGCACGCAGCGCTCGATGACATTTTCGAGTTCGCGTATGTTGCCGGGCCAGGGATACGAGATGAACACTTCCATGGCCGACGGGTCCACCTCTTGCACTGACTTCTGAAGCCGCTCGTTGTACTTCTCGAGAAAGAAATCGGTCAACAGTGCCAGATCCTGTTCGCGTTCCCGCAAGGGGGGCAGGTGAATGTGTACAACGTTCAACCTGTAGAACAGGTCCTCTCGAAAGAGTCCGTCGGCGATCCTCTTCTTGAGGTCCGTGTTGGTGGCTGTGATGAGCCTCACGTTGACGCTGGTGGTCGTCACGGCGCCCACCCGCTCGAACTCTCCCTCCTGGATTGCCCGAAGAAGCTTTACCTGCATCTCTAGCGAGATCTCCCCGATCTCATCCAGGAAGAGCGTACCCTTGTCGGCGAGCTCGAATCTTCCGGGTTTCTCCGTGTCCGCGCCGGTGAACGCGCCCTTTTCATAACCGAACAGCTCGCTCTCGATCAGGGTCGGAGGAATGGCGGCGCAATTGACGCGAATGTAAGGGGCATCCACGCGGGTGGAGTTCTCGTGCAACGCACGGGCGACGAGCTCCTTACCGGTGCCGCTCTCGCCGGTGATGAGCACCGTGGACGGAGTGGCGGCGACCCTGTCTACCATCTCGAAGATCTCCTGCATCGGCTCGCTCTTGCCGATGATGTGGAACCGGCCGGCCGTATCTCTCTCCAGGGTTGCGTCCTTTTTTGACCGCTCGCAGGTACGGGCTGCCTTGGACACGATGTCACGCAGGGTGCGCCTCTCGAAGGGTTTTGTGATGTAGTCGAACGCGCCGAGCTTGATTGCCTCGACGGCGGTGCCCACGGTGCCGTGGGCCGTTATCATTATGACCGGCATATCCTCGTTGACGGCGTTGATCCTCTTGAGGAGTTCCATTCCGTCCATCCCGGGCATCCTCAAATCAGTGATGACAATATCGATGTGGTTATTCTCGAGTGTGTCCAGCGCTTTTGCGCCGTTCTCCGCCAGGTGAACCTCATACCCGTCGTGCTCGAGGAGGCCGCGCAGCACCTTTCTCATGTTCGGTTCGTCGTCGGCGACCAGGATCTGAAGTAGTTCTGTATTCATGGTTATCTGGGACGACATCTGGTTGAGATGACCGATCCTCCTGCGCTGGTGGTGACGTCCGCACCGGCTTCGAGATCCTCTCCGACACCAGTGCAATAGGCTATGATCAGGCGTCCTTTCCCCGTCGCTCCCACAAGAAGCTCGTTGCGACCGGCCATGGGCGACACCGCTACACCTCCACCGAAGCGATAGTCTTTTTTCGGGGAGGAGTCAGCGATGCGACCGGCCGGCGATGCCGTTCCATCGGAGATGAGATCGACACCTCTGAAAATATAGACAGCGCCGGCACCTGCTGCGCCGTCCACTTTCGCCCCGGGGGCGCCCACGATGAGCTCCGGTCCGCCGTCGTCCGTGGCAATGTCACCTACCGCCAACGATAAGCCGAACTCGCAATCCGAACCCGAGTCGCACGAGATCTTCAGCGGCCCTTCCCCGGGGACAACCGTGGCTACCGGAACAATCTCCTCGCTGTTGCAGGTGGGAGCGGCGTCCACGAGATCCTCGATCTGCCATATCTCCACCAGATCTTCCCGGTTGGGCGCGCCTGCGGCCTGCGAAGTCATGAGCTCGTCGTTCCCGTCTCCGTCCAGATCTCCGGTGACCATGATCCCGCCGAACCCGACCACACTCGAGCGATTGAGGCAGGCGACCTGGGTCATCCCGGTGCTGTCTGGTCCGTCTTGCACAAAAAGGTGAATCCTGGAAGGTTCGTTCTCCTGCACATTGCTCGTGGACACCGCCACGAAGAAGGTTCCGTCAGAAAGACGCCCGGCGGCGATCTCGTTGATTGGAGGGGCCTGGGAGCCGTCGTATAAGGGAAAAACGGTTTCGGATCGGTCGATCCCCGGAGTGGAACTGGAACTGAAGACCGTGATAGTTGTATTGGAAGACACCGCTAGCAACCACCCATCGCCCTGGGAAGGTCGGATCCCCGCCATCTCCAGGCCGAAGTCGTCAAGATTCTCGATACCGGTGGCGCCGCTTTCTATCTCGAATATCTCCTTGTCCTGTTCGCATACGATGGTGACTTTGCCCGCCATGGGTTCACCGATCGCGACACATCCCGTGTAGAGCCCGTCATTCTCCCACGAGGGCAATCCCACAAGGGACGACCCGCTGCCCAGGCTTTCGGCCTCGAGCTCATTGTCGCTCAGATATTTGTTGTACGGATCCTCGACATCGGCGAGCTTTCCGTTGATGGAGAGCCTGTAAAAAAGCGTTGGATAGCCTGTGCCGGCGGAGACGGCCACGAGATCCGCGCTCGATTCGCCCTGGCGAAAGAAGGTGGGTGCTATTTCGGCCCCGAACATGACGGACGGATATCCCTCGGGTCGCTGGATCACATGCAGCGGCGCGTTGTCCTCGTATCCAAAGAAGTCCAGGAACGAGCAACCTCCCGCGACAATAAACATTGTGAGGATCAGGGGTATGGCGTTTCGCATCTTGATACTCCTTTAAAAAACCACCGCCAGCCCCAGACCAACCGCCTCGGGGGTAAGAAGCGGGGCTACCAGGATCCTCGGACCCGCCGTGTGAGTTGCTTGCGGCGGCTCGACGATGTCGGATTCGTCGGAGCCCTTCTCTTTCGTTGTCTTTCCCGTGAGGTCCGGGTTTTCGGTCAGATCCTTGGGATCGTACAGCTTACCCTCCGATGGGGGCAGAGGATCCCGAAGGAAGTAGTAGATGCACATTCCGGTCACGATGGCGCCCACGCCAAACGCAATGTCCGCGCCTAGCGCCCAGAGGAAACCGTGCATGATTCTCGGATCGTCGTCGGCCAGGCGCCCATTGTTTCGATCGTAATCAAGTTCGTCATCGATCTTGAGAGCCATCCCACCGGCGATACCACCGCCGGTGAAGAGGGCCACCGCGAATCCCATGGACACCCAGGCGGATGTCCGGCTCGGTTTGGGATTGAGCCTCACGAGCACCTTGGTTGTCTGACCGCAGGATATCTCCACGTCTGTCTCGTAGTCCTTCATGCCCTC
>JAUVAN010000294.1 GCA_030591725.1 Deltaproteobacteria bacterium | reverse complement strand
GTGGGATTCCTCCCGATCATGGGGATCCAGATGGAGGTTGTGTCCCTCATCGCGATCCCGCTCCGGGCCAACCTCAAGGGCGCCCTGGTGGGCGTATGGATGAGTAACCCTCTCACGTTCATTCCCCTGTACTACGGCAACTACCTCTTCGGCCGAATATTCGTTTCAACCCAGGCGGTGGGGTGGAAAGAGTTCGCCGGGACTATCACCCACGCCTCCGACTGGAGCTGGACGACCATCCGATCGAGTCTTGCAAACCTGGTGGACATGGGCTCCGATATTCTATTGCCCTTGTGGGTGGGCTCCGCCATCCTCGCCGTGCTCTTCAGTATACCAGTCTACTTTTTTACCTACCGTTTCGTGGTAACGTATCGTGCGCGCAGGGCGCTTTAATACGAGGAGGGACTCCCCAACATGCTGCCCACTAAAAAGGAAATCACCATCGACGCGGACAAGTGCACCGGCTGTCACGGTTGCGAGATGGCATGCTCCATCAAGCATTTTCTGGTGTGCGGGACGCACTACTCCCGGATTCGTATCCAGGAGTTTCGAGAGGTCAACACCTTCATCCCCATCAAGTGCCAGGCGTGTGAGGACGCGGCGTGTATGGATGTCTGCCCGATGACGGCGCGTGTCCGCCAGGAGAACGGCGCGGTGGTGACCGATCCGGTCAAGTGCATCGGTTGTCACGTGTGCATCCAGGCCTGCCCGTTCGGAGCGGTGGTCGTGAATCCCACCGATGGCAAGACCATGAGCTGCGATCTATGCGACGACGACCCCATGGGGCCCTGGTGCGTCAAGGCGTGCACCATGCAAAAGGCGTTGCGGTTTGTTGACGCAAGGGACGCGGCCCGGGGCAGAGCCAGGGAATGGGCTTCGAAGTTGAAGGTCGAGTTTCAGCCTCCGGGATCTGCGCAAGAGGAGACGGAGTTCGAGTTCAGTTTCTGCACGGATGGGGGGAAGGAGCAATGATGCACGGATTTATGGGACGCAGACTCAGGCTGGATATGACAAGGCTCACATATGAGATCGAGGATCTCTCCTCGGACTATTACCGAAAATGGATCGGTGGGCGCGGCATGAACTCCGAGGTAGATTACAACGAAACATGGCAGGGCATGGACCCCTACGATCCGGCCAACCCGCTGTGCTTTGTGTGCGGCGCCCTCGGAGGAACATTCGCCCCGTTGTCGGGCAGGGTGACGGTCAGCACTCGCTCGCCCATGACGTGCTCCGTCATGGGAACCGACATACACGGGCACGGCGACACAAACATGGGCGGATCGTTCGGGCCCATGATGAAGTACGCCGGCTACGATCAGATCATCGTCAAGGGGCGGGCGGACAGACCCACCTGGGTCGTCGTCAACGACGACAAGGTCGAGTTCCGCAGCGCCCACGGTCTGTGGGGGATGGAGGTCAAGAAGGCCACCCTCAAGATCATGAAAGAGCTGGACGACCCGGACGTGCGCGTTTCCATTATCGGCCCCGCCGGGGAGAAGATGGTGCGCTTCGCGTGTGTCATGAACTCCTTCAGCGCTTCCGGCGGAAGAACCGGAATGGGCGCGGTGATGGGCTCCAAGAACCTCAAGGCCATCGCGGTCAAGGGTTCGAAGCCGGTGACAATCGCGCAGCCAGATGAGTTCATCAAGGCGGCCTGGGCGTTGCGCGAGAAAGTTCACGTGTCACCGTCGGCCATCCGCAGGCGTCACGAGGGGACCATGGACCTGTTCGACGCGGGCAACGACATCGGCATCAACGCTCACAAGAATTGCTCCACGGGCTACATGAAGGACATCGAGAAGATCTTCGGCGGAGTCCAGTGGGCCGATGAGTTCCTGTTTCGGCGCAAGGCGTGCTGGTCGTGCCCGGTGGGGTGCGGCAGGTACACCTACATAAAAGAAGGCAAGTGGGCGGGCTTCCATTGCGGTGGTCCCGAGATGGAGAGCGTGTGCAATCTCGGACCGAGAATCGACTCCGTAGACGTGGCGGGGATTAACGTGCTGTGCGGCCAGGTAAACGAGCTGGGCATGGACAGCATCTCCGCAGGCGCGGCCCTTTCATGGACCATGGAGGCGTTCGAGAAGGGATACATCACCGAGAAGGATACGGGTGGGATCAAGCTGGAGTGGGGGGACATCGAGACCTCCATGAAGGTGCTCGACATGATAGCGCGCAGGGAGGGCTTTGGCGATCTCCTGGCCGAGGGCAACATTCGCGTGGCCGAGAAGCTTGGCGTGGGCATGGATATCGTGCCGCACTGTCGAGGACTCGAGCATATCAGCGTCGATCCGAGGATCGCGCTGGGGTTCAGTTTGGGATACGCCATGTCCACCCGCGGATCAGACCACCTCAAGAACTACTCCTGCCTGGAGTTTCCCGGCTGTGCTCAGAGTCGTGCGTACCAGATCGATGAGATCTTCGACGCCGATGGGGCGAAAAAGTTCTGGGACAACTTCCCTTCCCAGATGTACCAGATCGACACCAAGCCCGAGCTGTGCACCTGGTCCGAAAAGAACAAGTGCGTGTCCGATCTCGTGGGATGCTGCTGCCAGGCCATCGGCTCGTGGGGAGGCGCCGGAGATTGGAAGGAGGCGTACACCCCCATGTTCCGGTACGCCACGGGTCTCGATCTGAGCGACGAAGAGATCTTCCTGGGGGCGGAGCGGGTGATCAATATCGAGCGCGCTCACTGGTGCAGGGACGGGAGCGCCCGGCAGGACGACACCCATATCGACCGCTACTTCGACGAGGGCGTGGCGGATGGTCCGTACAAGGGGATGAAGCTCGATCGCGATGAATGGGCGTGGGCGCAAACCGAGTACTACAAGTTCCACGGATGGGACAGAGACGGGTTCATCAGTCCCCAGAAGGCCACAGAGCTCGGTATAGAGAACATCATTCCCGACATGAAGGGCGGCAAAAAGATCTACAACGCCTGGCTGGACAAGCACGGCCTTCGCGCCAAAGCCAAGGCCAAACCCAAGGCCAAAGCCAAGGCCAAGGCCAAAAAACGCACCCGCAGGTAGGGGCGACCCCCCCGTGGTCGCCCTGTCATCGACTTTTTTTGAATAAAGAAGAATCCAACCCATCAAACGGCCATCGAGTGATAATATATGTTACGTAAAAATATAGTTTCACGGAAATCCATCCGAAAAAGAGGGGAAATCATGCGTACCAATAAGACATTGCTTCCGGCATTTATTCTTGCACTGACCGTGCTCGGTATTTGTGGGCGGGCCGATGCCCTTGACGTGGGTGGTCTCATCGCCACCAACACCACATGGGGTATCGCGAGCAGTCCGATCGTAATGATCAGCGATGTGACCGTGCAAGCGGGCGTCACCCTGACCATCGAGCCGGGTGTCGTTGTCATGGCCAATTCCGGGATCGATCTCGTGGTCAACGGCGGTCTCGTGGCGGTTGGTACCGTGGCCCTTCCCATCAGTTTCGAGGCGAACGGATCGACGACCCCGGGGGCCTGGCCGGGTATCGACTTTGCCACGGGTTCCACCTCGACGATGTCGTACGTGGAGCTTCATCACGCAGCCACGGCGCTTGATTTTCTGGCGCCGGTTGCGGCCAACCACGTGATCAGCCAGGTGCTCATCGACTCATTTTCTTCAAGGGGAGTTGAGACCACCGGGGCGAGCTCCACCCTGTCCCTTTCCTTCATGGAGATCGACGGCGCCGGACACTCGTCTTCCTACGGCATCTATTCGGACTACACGGATCTGACGATCACCGACTCCTGGATCTACGACGCCAACTACGGAATCTACGAACTCAGGGGCGACGTTACGGCCGAGCGAACCATCTTCTCGGACAACATTCGCGGAGTGTATTTCTACACGGCCATGGCGGGAACATTCTGGGGGACATTCTCGCACTGTACTTTCTGGAACAACACCTACGGCATTTATACTTACGATACCTCCAGTTCGAGTTCATATATTTCCCGTCTGGATGTGGATCTATGTTTGTTCGGGGATAATAGCTATGCCGTTTACGATTCCAATTACCTGGATTCGCTTTACTTCACCGACAATGTGTGGTGGGACGGCACCGCAATATCAGGGATCACCGCCTCTCCCAACACCGGGAACCTTAATTACAACGGACTGCTGGTGGATCCGGCAAACGGCAACTTCGAGCCGACGGATCGCTCTCCCGCTCGTTACGTCGATCCCGCTGTGCCGGCGTCCACGATGGGTGCCGTGCCTCACGCGGGGGCGTTGACCGGCGCCGGAGCCCATGGGTTCTGGTACGTGAACACCACCTTCCCCGCCGCCTCGGTGAACAACCTGGACGGTGACATGGTGATCGCTCCCAACGTTACGGTTACATTCCTGCCCGGCGCGCAGTTCCTGGTTGCGGCGGGCTCCGACATCATGGAAGGCGGTGAGAACGCCAACCTCACGGAGATCAGGGTAGAGGGAACCCTGGAGTCGGATGGTACTGTTACCGTGCCCATCATCTTCACGTCCGCAGCGGGGACGCCTGCGCCGGGGGATTGGTACGGAATTGTAATTCCCAGTACGGCCCAGGCGTTCAACGTATCCCAGGTGAATCTCGGTTACGCGTATCGAGGCGTGTCCCTGTACAGCAACGATCACAAGATCGCGGGATCCACAATTCATCACTGCAGCTACTCGGCCGTGTATGTCACGGGCGGAACCCCCGAGATCATAAGTATCGATGCACACGACAACAATTACGGCATCTATGTCTTGAACGGCGCATCCGTTGACATCACCGACACCAACGTCTGGAACAGCACGTACGATGGTGTTTATGTCTATGATTCGTCAGTCAATTACGACCATGGTCTTCTCTACGACAACGGCCGCGACGGACTATACTGTCGAATGGCGATCAGCACTAACCGGACATGGATCATTGATCATGTGACATCGGCCAACAACGTCCAGGACGGCATTGAGCTTTACAAGAGCACCAGCAGCGCCATCGCCACTGTCGCCCTCACCAACACGTCGGTCACACACAACGGCGCGTACGGTGTCAGGGAGACGAGTTACAATACAACGTTCTCATGCGACGGCTCCAACTCATGGGGAAACACCAGCACAAACTACTACTCGTTAACCGTGGGAACTACGTGTTACCAGTGGAATCCTCTTTACGCGAACCTCGCGATGCGCAACTACGAGCCCACGACCCATTCTCCCAACAGGAAGCTGGGCCAGCTGGGCACGTACATCGGCGCCCTTGACTACGCGGGCGCCTCGAGCCCGCACATCGAAGGTTTTCTCTGGGACGGATACGCTTTCACCGCGGCGGCGTCACCGTATCCGGTTCTGGGTGACCTGATCATCCCGGACGGCGCGACGGTCACGTTCGAGGCGGGGGTCGATCTGGAAGTAGCGGCAGGCGTTGACGAGATGGGCGGCGGACAGGTCAGTAACCAGACGGAAATCTATTTCCGAGACGGGGCGATCGTGACGTTTCCGACAACCGGAGACACCGTC
>JAUVAN010000085.1 GCA_030591725.1 Deltaproteobacteria bacterium | reverse complement strand
GGCATCCGCGCCGGCCCCCACGACGATCCCCTCTCGCGGGAGCACCACCTCACGACCGGAGTCCACCCCCTTGGTTACCTTTAGCTGAACCCTGATCTCCTCCAACATGGGTAGACCGTCCGCACCGTAGCTGATGGCGGTGTCTCCAACCTCTGTAAGCACAGTCTGTTGGGATTCCTTCATGGCGGCATCACTATACACAAATCGTCGCCTGGTGACAAAATGTACCAGTTTTGGATTCGTCCAGGTCTCTCTGGACACAAAGCAGCAATTGGGCGAAAAGAGACGACCCTCGGCAGCCAATCGCCCAGGCGAAAGGAAGCGCACGTGTTCGAAGGAATCCATACCGCATTGGTGACACCGTTGAAGAACGGAACCGTGGATCTACAGGCCCTCGGACCCCTGGTGGACCGACAAGTGAACGCCGGGGTTCAGGGACTGGTGATCTGCGCCACAACCGGGGAGGGAAGCACCCTCACACCGGACGAGCGCCGCCTTGTCATCGACTCGGTCGTCAAGAGGGTGAACGGAAAGCTCTCCGTAATTGTAGGGGTGAGCTACGTGGCCACCTGGGCGGTGATCGAGGCGATCCACGCGGCCGTCGATCTCGGAGTGGACGCGGCGCTGGTCTCTTCTCCGGCCTACATCAAGCCCTCACAGGACGGGATCTACTCCCACTACGCGGCCATCGCCGATCAATCCGGCTTGCCCATCGTGTTGTACAACGTGCCCTCACGAACATCCTCGGACATCAAGCCGGACACGGTGGCGCGCCTGGCCACCCACGACCGGATAGTCGCAATCAAGGAAGCCTCCGGCTCGGTGGAGCGAGCCCAGCAGATCATCGGCTCGGTGGCCGGGAACATCAACGTGCTCTGCGGAGACGATCCGGTCACTCTGTCCATCCTGGTGGCGGGCGGTCACGGGGTGGTGAGTACCGGCGCCAACGTGGTGCCGGAGAAGTGGGCCGCCATGTGGCAAGCCTGGAAAGAAGGTGACGTGGTAGCGGCCGCCGCCATACAGGCGGGTCTGCTCGGGTTGCACGAAGCGCTCTTTCTGGAATCCAATCCCACGCCGGTCAAGGCCGCCTTGAATCTGCTGGGCCTGGTGGAAAAGGAGATACGCATGCCCCTCACCTGGGCCGTGCGCCCCACTGTCTATCGCCTGGCCGCAGAACTCGAGAACCTGGGCCTGCGCGTCACCGGAGTATCAAAATGACCGCTCCCGTGGCAGTGGCCCTTGTGGGCGCCTCCGGGAGGATGGGTCTGGAGATCGCCCGTGCGGCCGCTTCCTTTCCCGGCGTCACGATAACAGCGGCGCTGGAGCGCGGTGATTGCCCGGCGCTGGGAAAAGATCTCGGGCTTGTATCCGGAATTTCGAAGATGGACGTACTTATCGGATCGAATCTGTCGGAGGGCATCGGAAAAGCGGACGTGGTCGTCGATCTCAGCCTCCGCGAGGTAACGATCGAAGTCGCCACCGCCGCCGCCTCGGAAGGGAAGGCCCTCGTCTGCGGAACCACCGGCCTTGGCAAGGACGAGATCTCCGCTCTCGAGGAAGCATCCAGAAAAGTGCCCGTCCTCCACACACCGAACCTCAGCCCGGGTATTGCGGTGATGACCGCGTTGCTCGAACAGGCCGTGAGGGCGCTCGGTGATGAATACGACATCGAGATCGTCGAGATCCACCACCGCAACAAGGTGGACGCGCCCTCGGGCACCGCGCTCGCCCTTGCCCGGGCAGCCGGGTCGGCCGCCGACATGGATCCGGACGAGGCCCTCGTTTTCGGGCGTCACGGAGAAACCGGCGTCAGGCCGACGGATCGTATCGGAGTTCACGCGATGAGGGGCGGCGGAGTATTCGGGGAACATACGGCGGTGCTGGCCGGTGAACACGAGCGTCTGGAGATCACCCACCGGGCCGGATCCCGTGCCCTGTTCGCGGCCGGAGCCCTGCGTGCGGCGGTCTTCGTCTGTGGGGTTAGTCCGGGTCTCTACACCATGGCGGATATGCTCGGTTTGAAAGATCAGCCGCCGAAGTCCTGAGTCCAGTAGTGTCCGTAAGGGCTCGAGGGCACGAGGGCGTAGCCGACGCCGATTTCGGTGAACTCCGGCTTCATAATATTTTTGCAGTGCCCATCCGATGCCATCCAGCCCGAGACCACCTCAGAGGGTGACGTCTGGCCGGCGGCGATGTTCTCGCCGGCGGTGGAATAGCTTGTGTATCCGGCCGTCTGGATCCGCTGGACGAAATCGTTTCCGCAGGGTCCTCCCGGGCTGTCGTGCGAGAAGTAACCGAGATCTCCCATGTGCCAGCTGTGTCGGCGTGCGGCCTTGCGAAGTTGGCTCTGCATCGTGAGTGGACCGCAAGGCCCGAATGAACCGTAAGTACCGCAATTGGCCCCGGAAGCTCGATACTGATTGGTCAACGTCAGGACCTGCTCCTCGAAACTCTCCCAGGAGGTGTTGAAGTTCAGGTCCAGCGATTCACATGGGTCACCGGGGTCGGGACCCGTATCCGTGTCGGAATCGGAGTCCGTGTCACCATCTGTGTCACCATCCGTGTCACCGTCCGTGTCACCATCCGTGTCACTGTCCGTATCGGAATCCGAGTCGGAGTCGGAGTCCGAGTCCGAGTCCGAGTCCGCATCGGAGTCCGCATCGGAGTCCGAACCCCAGTAATCATCGGTATCCCAGGCCTCGGGACCGGTTACGCAACCGATCATCCAGGTGAAACACAGCGTTGCTACTGCGAAAGCAATTTTCCAGGCGTTATTCATCTACGTTCCTCCCTTTCACGAACATAGGGAGCCATGACAATAAACAAATAGCTCATTTGTCCGACATTACATTTCAGTATAGCCGATTTCTCGAAACGTCGTTCAGTTACTTGTTGACCTACTCGATGGGTGATGTCTCGGGAATGGTGAAATCGTACAGGAACTCGAAGGCGTCCAGAATAACTTCTGAATCCAGGACCCCGTCTCCGGTATCATGAATGTGGAATGTCAGGGTGAACGTCTCACCCGGGTTGATGGGCCAGGAGGTCATGAGCCAGCCGGTGGACGAACCGTTGGCAGCGCCGTCCGACCCCTGATCCATGGCGCACTCGTATCCGGTGCCGGTGATATCGGTGGGGGTCTGCGGATCCGGGCAACCGTTGTACCAGCAGCAATCGGAGAGCGCCGAGTTGATGGCGATGTAGCAGTATTTCTCGCCCTCGGTGCATCCCGTCTGGCCGGCCGCGCAGACGAAATCGTGATAGACTTCCGGCTCCCTGCAATCGGTGAAGTTGAGTATCGACTTGTCGCCGCCGTTGGTGGATGCCGCCGTGATGAACACGTAGAATTTGTCGTTGAATTGAGTGGAAATGTAATCATCGTATTCTTCGGAAAAGAAAACATATTTGAATGAAAAACCGTGAGCCTCCTCCGGCGCGATGAGATCCAGGGTCCACTCCATCTCGTTGTAGGTGGGAGTATCCGCGTACTCGTCGTTGGCGTACGGATCGGTTCCGGGGTTGCCGCCCACGTCCTCGGTATGCTCGGTTCCCGTGGCCGGTCCGGTCGCCATCAACGCGTAGGACCCGTTCAACTTGGGCGCCAGGTCATTGGACCCGGCCCCGAATTGAGCCACCGCCTCGTAGGTGCCGTCCACCGGTGAGCTTGTCGGCGATGCGTAGGTGTTCGAGACCACGAGTTCTGTGCTGCAGATGTCTATCGCACACAGCATGTTGTCCATGGTGATTCCCACGGCAGGGCAATCAGAGCAATCCTGCTCGATGGGACCGCTAGGCCCGGTGTCCGTATCCGAGTCCGAATCGCCGTCCGAATCGGAATCTGAATCAGCGTCGGATTCCGATTCCCGATCGTCGACATCATCGCCGCAGGAGCCGAAGCTTGCGCCCGACAACACAAACAGGAAAACCAAAGAAAATCGTATATATGTCATTTTTCTAGTCCTTTTTCCCCCGCCCGAACTTTTTGGGCACAATACACTGAGTGTGTTGCTCGCGAAAAAGGTGCAAGAATTCTTGCCGCCTTATGGTTTTTCCGGATCTCGCCGCTCGCTGATCAGCTTTGATTCCCCGGGTTTGACGGAGAAACGGACGGTCCGCAAGATCTTCCCGTACGACCACGAAAAAACGACCTTGTGGCGACCCGGTGCGATGGACCGCTTCTGGATCGGGGTCTGGCCGATATTCTCCCCGTCGAGGATCACGTCCGCCCAGGGAGCGGCAGCCACGCTGAGGAACGCGCGTTTCACCGGCCTGACCCTGGGCCTGGCCTTGATCTCTTCATTCTGAAATGCGGCCGCACCCCCGGGAACCGTCCCGACCTTGAGGCCGGCGTCCGGAGGCCTGGCGTCTGAATCGACGGCCGCCGCGTCCGGTTTCCCCAGGGGATCGACCGGTTCGGGTCGGTCGATTATTGAAGGCACAACGAGGTCCGCCTGGTCCCCCGCGGAGCCGACCATGCCCGGTACAACGGCAAATCCCACGATCGCGGCGACGATCAGGGCCAGGGAGGCCGCGATCAAAAACGGACCCAAAAGCTTTTTGAAGGGCCGGGACCGGGAACCCACATCTTCAGTGGTCGTGGCCAGGGCTGTGGGCGGCTCCACGGGCAACGACTCGGTTCCGGTAACGCGGATTGTCGCTCTGCTCACATCAGAGGGATCGGCCTTCACGGACTTCAGCGCGTCGGCCAGGTGCTTCTCCACACCCTTCGATTTCATGTCCCAGTCCTGGCCGGGCGCCCGGGCCAGCTCGACGGACCCGAGGAACTCGGCAATATTGTGGGCGTAAGGGCGCCAGTTCCTCTGCGCCAGCACATCGGCCAGAGCCCGCTGAAATGCGCCGGCGTCACCATAACGCTTGTCCCTGTTCGCGGTCAGGGCGCGGTCGATCACCATCTCGATCGATTCGTCTTCTACCTTCTTGCGCCCGTCCTTCAACCTGCTCCCCGTGATCAACTCGTGGAGCACCGCTCCGCAGGACCACACGTCGGCGCGCGCGTCCACATTGCTTCCGGCGGCCTGTTCCGGACTCATGTACCCGGGCTTTCCCTTGATCACACCAGTCCTTGTCTCGAACTCTCTGGCCGAAGAGCGCGCTATGCCGAAGTCGAGCAGCTTGACCTGGCCGTCGTTGGAAATGAGTATGTTGGAAGGACTCACATCACGATGGACGAGCTTCAGTGGTCTCCCCTGTTCGTCCCGCTTGTTATGGGCGTATCCCAGTCCCTCGAGGACACACATCACCACGTAGATCGCAAGCTGGGGCGGCCATTCGATCCCGACGACCTTCGCCCGACCCGCGAGGGAGGCGAGATCGAGTCCTTCCACATACTCCATGGCCAGAAAATAGTGGCCGTCCACGTAGCCGAAATCGAAAGTGGGCACGATGTTTCCGTGGGCCATGGTCACACCCAACCTGGCCTCGTCGATGAACATCGCAACAAAAAGGCGATCGGCGGACAGGGCCGGGTGGATTCGTTTGATGCAGACCTGCTTCTCCACACCCTGCCCGTGGACGGCGCGGGCCATGAAGATCTCGGCCATGCCACCGACCGCGACCTTTTCCAGAAGTTCATAGTTGCCGAAACGCTCGCCCATTACCCAATATATATCACGGCTGGATGCGGCCGTGGTACTCCTTGCACAAGACGATGATCACTTTCAATTGATTCGTTTTCAACTTTGGTTAAGATATACAATTCGATAACGATTTTCGGCATTGCTCTGGGCTTGTCAAAAATCCGCTGGTTCAGAGTGCTTTGAAGGTCGCTGAAAAATGGAGTGGTCGCGATGAAAAACGTTCTCAAAATCCTTTTGCTTCTCTTCCTCACAATGTGCGTATTCACCGGGTGCAAGGTCACGGAGGAAAAAATTGAGATCTGGAAGGGAACCCAAAACGGTCCCAAGAAACTTGCCGGCACCCTCATCGATCCGGGCATCGATATCAACCTGAGGGTCAAGGCGGCCGTGGCTCTCGTCGAAATGAACGAATGGGAGAAATTCAAGGAATCGTTCCCCAAGATGGAGAAATCCGATTCCGAAACGGTGATATTGGCGCTGGCGCCGGTCCTGGGGGAGCTCTCCAGGGGTGAGCGCGAGGGGCCGCAGGAAAAATCGCTCACCAAGCTACAGATAGACGCCAAGGACGGACTCTACCTGATGCTCGACTATGCCCAACCCGGAAGCAAGACCGCAGTGATCGAGCCGCTGGTGGCCTGGTGCTCAGAGGGAAACTACAACATCCGCGCCATGGCCGGATACAACGTTCGCGCGGTGGTCAAGAAGATCGGCGAGCCGGCCACCGACGCCCTGGCAACGCTCCTTACCACCAACCAGATAGCCATCGAGCCCATCGCCAAGTTGATCGTGGATGTGAACAACGCGAGCTCCAACAAGAAAGCCTCCGAGTTTCTCTCTGTGCAATTGAAGTCGAATATCCTACAGATTGGAGAGACGCATCTGGTGGCGGCGGCCATTATCGGAGGGCAGGCCATCGCGGACACGCTGCTCGATCTGGCGACCGACAAGGATCTCACCGAGGAGCTGCAGCGTTTTGCCCTGCGGGCCTACTCCCAGTCTCTGGACAACGGCAGCATCAAGGCCACCAGCAAACAGATGGACATACTCTTCACAATGGCGGAGAACACCGAATTCGATAAGTTCCAGCGGGAAGAAACATACCTCACCATAGCCCAGGCGGGCGGGCCCAAGGATTCGGAGCGCATGATCAAGCTGCTCACAAACGAGGTTTTCTTCTGGCGCCTTGTGGGGCTGAGGTGTCTCCTTCGGATGGACGGGAAAAACCAGCTGGCCAGGGCCCTGAACACCAAGAAGCTTGCAAGAGACGGTGACGAGGTCTCCGAGATCATCATCTGGACCTCCAGGTTCCCCAAACTCATCGACCAGATCAGGAAGGCCCTGAAAGAAGGCAACGCCTTCGCAAAGGGTGTAGCAGTCTACGCGTTGGGGGTGGTAGGCTCAGTGGACAAGGACGTGCCGACGCTGGAGGGATTGCTCGACAACAAGACCAAGCTTCCCGCCGGATTCGATCACAAAACACTTGGTGAAGCGGCCAGGGCGGCCATAAACGAGATCAAGAAGAAAGGTTGAGAAGCGATGAGTACGCGATCGACCAAAAAGAAGACGCTGCAAAGTTTTCATGCGAGAAACGGGCTATGGGAGGCCTTCGTCGGGCATTCGGAGGACATGGAATGCTCCGTGGATTACCTGATCAACGAGGCCATGCGCATGTACTCGAAAGAACAGGGATTCCTCGAGCCTACGGGAGCGGGAGACAAACCGAAGGTGCCCAGGAAAGAACCCGCGCCCACCATCAAGGCCAAACCGTCCGCCAAGCTGCCGCGACCCACGGCCACGGGGGCAGCAAGACAGGGCTCATCGGGCGGGACGACGTTGCCGCGTCCCGGTGGAAGCAAGCCGTCAATTCCCTTGCGGCCTTCTGCCCCGCCGCCACCGCCCAAGAAGCCGGTTCCCGCAGCGAGTGGCGAACCCGCGCGACCCACACTCACTATTATCTTCCAGGGTCGCAAGGTACCCATCAGGCAGGATCAATTCATCATAGGCCGCGGGACCAAATCTGCGGATCTGCCCATCAAGGACGCCAACATCTCACGCAAGCACGCGGCGGTCATCTTTCACAATGGGGCCTACTACATGAAGGATCTCGGAAGCACAAACGGTGTTGATTTCAACGGCAAGCCCATCGACTCCAAGCGGATCGACGAGGGTGACGTCTTCACAATCTGCGGGTTCGACCTTCACTTCACCTACAACGCCTGAGCCCCCTATCCCCGCCCCTTTCCCCCGGAAGGGGAAAGGGAGTTCACACTTCATCATCGAACATCTTGATATCCACCATCCCGGCCTCCAGAAGAGCGCGGTCGTAGGCCGCCGCGAGCAGGAGATCTCCCGCAGGGTTGTGGCGCAAGTTTCCCAGCTTTCGTCTCAACGCTTTTCGCCAGTATGCGGCGCGTCTGAGCGCTGCTTTTCCCGTGGGATCCAGATGATCCAGCTGAGCGTTCATGGGATTGTCGATAGCCTTGTGGGCCGCCACCACCGCCAGCTTTCTCCATCGCAGTAGATCATACTGGTCGAACAATAGCCTGGAGCGAACGTCAATCCTCCTCAAAACCCGACGCCATACGGCCTTCCTCTGCACCTGAAGACCCTGCTTGTAGATCCTGGCCGAGAGCTTGTTGGAGAACAATGTCGGGACGAGTTCGTCCGCCAGGAAGGCATCATGATCCGAGAAGCGCCGGCTCATGAGTTCCTTCCAGATTTCCACCAGACCCGGGTCGAGATCGAGCAGCCGCTGATCCGCGCGGGCTTCCCAGTAGAGATGCCCCGCCCCTTTCTTGCGGTAGTGCATCACCATCATCTGGGGCACGATGTGGTTGTGGGCCACAATGTCCGCGCCCAGGTGGGCCACATATCCCAGCATGAACGCCTCTGCGGCGGGGCCTTTCAACCGCGCACGAACCAGGAGTTTTCTCGCCACTTCCCAGCTGTGGCATTGGTCGTGATCCCGCGCCCGGTTCTTGCCGAGGATCACGTCTGCGGCCAGGTTGCCGTACAGAAAATCGTAGGCGTGCTTCGTGATGAGGTCCATCAACACCGGAGCAAGTGGGATCACTCCCGCGAGCAACTGTCCGGCGAAGTCCAGGTGAGCCACCGGACCCCAGGCCAGCGCATGAGAGGGAACCAGAAAAAGGGCCACGGCCGCGCCGAGCCCGGGTATCAGCAAACGCAACGACATCACTTCAAGTTACTCTCATTGTTCCAGGGAGTCGATGCACTCGAGCGCACTGTTGCATGTTCGGTGTTGTGGTTGGGGTTCTATTCCGTATAGTTGAAATATGGACGACCCATTGGATATTGCGAACGACTTGGCCCAGAGGATCCGCTGGGAGGTGGAGAACGGGGTATCGGGATACGAGCGCAAAAAGAGCCCTGCGGCGGCGGCCGACGCCCCGGCAGAACAGACCATCGACAAGAAAGCGGCCCTCGCGGCCCTGCGGCAGGAGCTCGGTGACTGCGAGCGTTGCGGACTCCACAAGGGCCGCACGAAGATCGTCTTCGGAGCCGGTAACCCGAGCGCGCGCCTGGTCTTCGTGGGCGAGGGTCCCGGACAACAAGAGGACGAATCCGGGATCCCGTTCGTGGGCAGAGCGGGTGAGCTGCTCAACAAGATAATAAACGCCATCGGCCTCGATCGGGACGATGTCTATATATGCAACGTGGTCAAGTGCAGGCCTCCCAACAACCGGGATCCGCTACCGGAAGAGACAGGCATGTGCGGCCCGTTCATGAAGCGTCAGCTCGAGATCATCTCTCCTGAAGTGGTCGTCTGTCTCGGGAGACCGTCCGCACAGTACGTGCTGGACACGAGCCGACCCATCGGCAAGCTGCGGGGGCACTTCCACGATGTGGACGGGATGAAAGTCATGCCCACTTTCCATCCCGCATATCTCCTGCGAAACGAATCGGCCAAGCGCCCAGTATGGGAAGACATGAAGATGGTTCGTGACGCCCTCGGACTCCGAGAAAGGGGCCCCAGGTGACGGACAAAAAGAAACCGACCACACGGAATATCCTCGACGATCCTCAAATGGACGTTCCCGATCTACCGCCAATCGTAGATGACGAGGTCCCCGACGAAGATCCGTCGCTCTACATTCAGTACGTGGACGAAACCCTCGATGAACCTGATCGCGAACCCGGGGAGTCTGAAGGATCCGATCTCGACATGGAGGTCGCCGGGGATCTCATCGAGATTCAGGAGGGCTCATGGATGGGTGCGGAAGGCGACAACCCCGAAAATGACATGGGCATCCCCATAGACGAAAACGACGAGGGCTGGGCACAGGAAGGATCGGACGATCTCCTGTCGATGGACGACAACTGGTTCGAGGAGGAATCACCATCATCCATCCTCGACGACGGCGGGCAAGACGGCCCGGTGGAAGACGGCGAGATCGAACCGGATCGGTCCATGTGGGAAGATCTCGACGAATGGGAAGAGGAGAAGGCGGCGCCCATCGAGGAGGTCATGGATCAGTTGGGAATCGGGCTCGCTCCCGGGGATGACGGCTCGCTCCTGATATCGATGCCCGATCGCGCGCGAATGGTGATCGAGAGCCAGTTTCTGGGTCCGCTGCGAGGCTCTCCCGCTGCGTTCGACATGACCCGAGACGGACCACTCGTCGTGGGAGACGGGATCTTCAGGACCGGAGCGGACGGCATGTTTCACCGGTCGGAATCGTCATCGTCGATTCAGGCCAACAGTGTGTGCTCGACGGGAAACACTACCTTCATCGGAACCAGACGCCATGGCGCACTGGTGATGTCAGGCAGTGACGGTCGGATGCGGCCCATCAACGGATGGAACCACCCGGGAACGGAGACGGACATCGGGCTTGTCGATACATCTTTTGCGATCATGGGACAAAAGATGGGTGATAGTTACCAGTTGATCGGCTGCGCGAAGGCCGGGCAGATCTTCATGAGCACCGATCTGGGTCGAACCTGGTCTGCCTCGTTGACAAGGGGCAGTTGCCTCGCCGCATGCGTTGTTCAGGGAACAACATCATTGCTCGTCCTCGAGAGCCTGGCGGGAAAGAACCGCGTGATCCGGAGCGACGATCTCGCAAAATGGCACCAGATACCCCTGCCCGCAGACATCGCCCACGCCGTGGGGCACGGGCCCACACGTCTCGCCGCCTGCGAAGGAACGATCCTCATCGCCGTGGACGCTCCATCCGTTCCGCTGTTTTGCTCCATGGACAACGGCGTCTCCTGGTTCGAATCCGAGACGACAACCCGGGTCACGGCGATGGCGCTCGACCCGGAGGATCCCGGCTGGATAGCAGCCGCGGCCCATCGCGCGGACGACGGACTGGGAATGGTTCGCATATGCCGGGATGGAGGGAGAACCTGGAACACGGTCCTGGTTACAGGGCGTGAACGCCACGCGAATGAAGACGACGCCGACAAAAAGGGCCGGACCGTGTCGCTCGGTCGGGTGCTGGACCTGGCGATAGTGACGGACGCAGGCCGGACCCTGTACGTAGTCGCAAACGAAGGCGTTCACAAACTGACGTTCTCAAAACACGAACTCGAACATTAAGTCGGTTCCCCAATAGATGAATAAGAGCCTTGAGCTAATGACTGGGACTCCTGTGAAGGAGCAATCTCCATTGATCCAAATTTTGTGGTATCGTCCTCGCTCGAAGGGAGGCCAGTCGATGAATAGACAAGCTACAGTATTGATCCTGACCGCTGCGATCTCGGTGCTCGGGCCTTGGTGTTGCGGCTCCAGTGAAGAGGGTGCTTCCGATCACTGCGAGATGACGTCATGGCCGGCGGCCAGAGACCCGGCAGTGCATGCCCAGAACTTTCCAGACTGGGCTTTCGACTTGAGGGTCTGGCCGTTCGACATCTTGAGACCGAACATGAGCGAAGATGTGATCGACGAGAACCTGGCCGCTGCCGAGGACGAGGACGCGACCACGGTCATCTTCTACATCGAAGAAGAGCACATGTACGCCACCTTCGTGGACGAGGCGGGCTTCACGCAGATTCTCGAGAAGATCGACTACCTCACCGACGAAGCGAGCAGCCGGGGGCTCAACACCATCGTTTACGTCAACGGTCTGGAGGTCATGACCCGTGGCGCCTTTGACGGCGACTGCGACCCCACCGGCATCCCGACGATGGAGTCGGAGCACGCCGACTGGCTCCAGATCGATCTGGATGGTGAGCCGATCGTCTTCATCTGTCAAAACACCGATTGGCTGGAGCCGGACTGGGAAGACGCCTGGATGTCGCCTCTGTCCGGATATCGGAGTCTATTCAAGGATCGAATAGAGCGCCTCGCCGAAGCCGGCGTGAACGGCGTCTACATCGACGCGACGTTCCTGCCGGGCTTCCAGTCCGAAGACGAGGATTTTCGCTGGGCCAGCTCCGATCCTGCCTTTGCCCAGAAATTCGAGGAAGAGACCGGGTTCGAGATCCCCGAGACACCGGACGTCGGCGATGAAGCCTTTCGCGAGTTCCTGCTGTTCCGCCATCGGGTGCTGGCCGAGTACCTGGGGGATCTGGCCGACACCGCATGGAACGCGGGGATCGTACCGTTCTGGGAGTCATCGACCAATGACACGCAAGAGGGGACCCGGCTCGGCAACGAAACCGCCGTCACCGGTCGGAGTGGTCTCGGGTTCTCTCCCGAGATCGAGCCCGAAGGTGATTGGCTCGCGGCGTTCAGGATGGCCAAGGCCGGCAGGGAGCTGAACCAGGAGCGTCCGATGATCTTCCTGGGTTGGCCCACCAACAAGAACCAGGCCGCCATGGAGTTTGCGGTGACGCTGGCGCATTCGAACAACTACTACCCCACCGATTTCCTCATCGCTCAGGGTGCGTTCGATCTGATGGACGAAATCGACCACATCTTGAAGCAACGTGTTCCCTATGCTGGAAATCTGGCGATGGTCTACTCGGTGAGAAACAAGGACTTCACCATGAGCTTGGACGGGGATGACGAGTGGGTGTTCGAGTCCTATGTAGAGGCTTTCGAAGACATCGTCGCCCTTCACCTCCCGTTCAAGATCGTCCCGCTGGAGTACATCGAGAGCGATGGGTTGGATGGAACGGATATCGTCGTCTTGCCGGAGCTTCCAGCGATTGCGGACGAAGAGGCCGACGTCATCTCGCCGAAGATCGTCGTGAAGTACGGGGGCGACATCGGCATCAGGGACGAAGGATGGGACAAGCGGGATCAGGCGCTGGCGTTCGACAACGAAGACTATCTCGAAGACCTCTGCCCGGCGTTGCCGTTCGGTCTGGACGCCCCCAAGGACACGTTCATCGAGTTCTACGGGGATCGAGACGGCGCCGAGGTGATGTACCTGTTCGCCGTCTCCGAGAACCCAGCTGGAGAGATCGTCATCTACCCCGGGAAGGGAACCACCTTGTCCGTCACTTCGTACAGACTGGACAACGACACCGTCGAGGATTCGGGCAACGACGAAATCTACGTGGACGTCGATGCGCG
>JAUVAN010000149.1 GCA_030591725.1 Deltaproteobacteria bacterium | reverse complement strand
CGGACGTGGACGTGGGCTCCAACATCGGCGCCAAGCTTAACGCGGAGCGAGCGGAGGCCGACAAGCAGGTCGCCCAGGCGAAGGCCGAGGGACGCCGGGCGATGGCCGTCGCCTCCGAGCAGGAGATGACGGCGCGCGTGGCGGAGATGCGGGCCAAGCTGGTGGAGGCCGAAGCACAAGTCCCGCTGGCCATGGCGGAGGCTCTTCGAAACGGAAACATCGGCGTGATGGATTACCTCAACTTCAAGAACATCGCCTCGGACACCGAGATGAGAAAGGCAATTTCTGGTGTGTCCGGCGGTAAAAAGGGCAACCCCATTGGCGAGTAGTTCAAAGAGGCGAAGCGACAGGGGCGCTCCTGTCGTGGACGACTTGCTTTCCCACCTGATAGTGGGAGAGGTGTTGACCCGGCGCGGCGAGATCGGCCCCCTGGCCAGACCCTGGACCCCGACGGGAAGGCGTACAAAACCGCTGCGGTCAAGCCCGACAGCGGCGTCGGCCCCTGCCCCGAGAAAAGAGGACTGAGGCTTGGACGACACTCTCCAAAACATCCTCTACGTCCTCGGGGCCATCGTTTTCTGGATCGGGCCGATGCTCCTCAAGTTCCTCAAGAGGAGAAAGCAGAAGGCCGCCTACTCCGCGCCGGCCAAACGCGTCGTCAAACCTGTCGCCCGGGCGCAAAAGGCGGTCCCGGCGCCTCGAACCTCCCCTATATTGCCCGCGCAAAACACCGGTCAGGGACAGGTGGATCAGATGCTCGATCGGGCGCGGATCGCTCGTGAGCGAGCGGATTCCCTCGTCGGCACATGTCGCTCCAACGAAGCCTCGGTCGATCTGGTGGGCATCATCAATGCCCGGTGTTCCGAGCCCCTCTATGAAATCATCATCAGGTTGGAGCAACGATCCCCGGACGACGTCATGATGTCTTCGGGGCTGTCGGTCGTGAGCGGTGAGATCGGCTCCATCGAGAGGCGATTGGGGTTCCTGGAGGTCATTGCAGATCGAAGGATTGAATTTGGAGAGGCAGATACGTTGAGGGCGTTCGACGGCTTCGTTCAGGATTGTCTCGGTCCCTACATTCTCCACGCTCGACGCATGGACCTGACGATGAGCACGCTCGTTCCCTACGTGGTTCCACGCTCGCAGGCAGACCAGGACGCCACTCCTGTCCCCTCGTCCGACCTGCTTGCCCTTGAAGTCTCCGAGACTCAACTGAAGAACCCGGGAGCCTGGAGTGTGTCTGCCTGGTCTGCAGCCAGGTCGTTCTTTACCTCCTCGAGAACACTGAATCAACGAATCGCGTTTGAGCTGCAATTGCCCGACGTGAGAAACTCGGTGGCCCACTTCTACTCCACGGGCAGGCTCACACTTCCGACGCTGGTGAGTGGATGGTTCGATGATATCCTGGCTGACGTCTGCGCTGCGATCCAGATGGGGCCAAGCTACGCCGCCGGTCTGGCACAGATTCACGAATTCGACGCCGCAGACACAGACAATATCACGGCTACCATCGACGAGCACCTCCGGTTCGGGCCCATGCCGCCTCACCTGCGAATGTACGTTGCATGCCTGTCCCTCAAGCAGCTCGGTTTCGAGGAGGAGGCGGACAGACGATGGGAGGACTGGAACGAATCCGCACGTCAACCGGATGCCATCACCCTGGCCACGTCCCGTTTCCCCGAGATGTCCCTGCCGGCGGATCGAATCTACGGTGCGATCGATCCCGTGATCAACAGTTTGCTCGGCAGGTCTTTCTCGGCGCTCGGAGGGTACGGAATCGCGCAGATCCCCGACCTTCTGTGCACTCCAGAACTGGCAGATCGCATGGAGAACCTGTCGGGGCAACTCATGCACGGGAAGTTCTTCGACGATTCTCCGAGGGTAGTATTCGGCGCGGCTCCCATTGCGATGGAGAAGGGATCCTCGAGGGAGAACATCATCAGAAGGGCAGCAGTGGACGCTGTCATGGAAAAGGGCATTGCCACAACGGCGCACAGGCCGGCAAGCGCCCCTGTCGGGGATCGCGGGGATCTCGTGAATGTGTTGAGTTCGATCGAGTCCATAGCCAGGGCGATAGCCGTCTCCGCGACGTTATCGCCCCAACGTGGCGGGCGAGGCTTACGGTAGAGGTGATATGAAAAGTGTTTTATACTCAGATGCGCAGGTAGCGCTTCCGACCGGCTGGTCGCAATAGGTCTGGAATGAGCAACACGGTAGTCGTCTACATTTATACCGATCCCGCTTTCAAGGGCGACCTGGCCTCTACCGTCAAGGTATTGAAGCATCGCGGGTTTCGTGTGGTCAGGGGCGACAATCCGGACGAGCTGCTCTTCCTCCTGCAGGTGGGACGACCCGCCGCGGTGATCTACACTCTCGCCAACCACGAATCCAAATCCTCGGCAAGCTACCAGATGGTTTCGAGGCGCGCTTTCGATCTGCTGGTGCCCATCGTACTCGTGGGGCCGGATGATCCTCGAGACGGAGTCCTGTGTGTCTATCCGGAAGGTCGGAAGACCGTGGAGAAGCACCTCCCGTTCCATTCCATCGCCGAGTTCATTTCGGATATGGACGAGAACCCACCGTCAACCATGTCCCGGCCACCGGAGGTCGTAAAGAAACTGACCGTCGGCAGGGGAAAGACACTTCTGAACTGGAAGGGAGGGACACCATCCGCGCCGCCGGACGCCACTCCCGTGATGCCGCCAAGCGACTTCGACGAGACGCGCCCTGTTCCCCTGGAGGAAATGGCCCAAAAGGACCCTCCGATGGACGCTTCAAAGGTCGATACTTCGACCGAGGGCGGCGGCAGCAAGCTCAAGATCGTGGCGATCGCCATGGGGGCCTTCATCATGGTGGCCATTGGTGTGGTCATATTTCTTTCCATGCGGCCCGTGGCGTCTGCCCCCGAGGCGTTTCCTCGCATCTCGGGTCCTGTCGTCGGGTCTCCGGTTGCCGAGATACCTTCAAAAAGGCCGGCGCCCATACCGCCCGTGCCTCCACAACCGATCGCAGAGCATGAGACTCCCAGGCAGAGGCCCAAGAACCGTCCCCCCATTGCGCCGCCGCCGGTAGCGGTCGACACCGGGGACCAGCTGCGCTTTCCGGGGCATTTCAGAGACGGCACGGCGACTTTCTGGTTCGACGGATACGAGGTGGAACAGGCGTTCCTGAATACCATCAAGACGCGGAGCGCCGAGGGAAACATCACCATCTTCGGACGCGCAACCATCGAGGAGATGACCGACGGGAAGACCTCGCTCGGGCTGAGCCGCGCGTGGGCGGTGGAGAAATACCTCGTCCGTATGGGCGTGAGTCCCGATGCGATCCAGACCAATCGCGCCGATCCGGTCAATGCCCGCTCCGATATCGACGAGCGAGGATGGGCGCGCAACCGCTGGGTGGAAATCTCGTTCGACTGACTAAAAGTTTTTCTTTTCCAGCAACGCCAGAAGGATCGGGAGCATTACCCTGTCCCTGGGTCGCATGGTCGCGGTTTTGATCTCCACGAGCCTCGCAAGACTGACAACCCGAACGCCGATCTCCCCGTCATCGAAGCGCTCGCTATCGGGAAGGAGTTCATCGTATCCGACCCCTTCATCCAGCTCGCAAAGCAGATCGAGGGGGCCATGGGCGGTCGCCAGATTGTTATGTCCCTTGCCGGCAAGGGCAGACGCCTCCGGCCTCAGAACCCTGCCCTTGCGCTGCCCCCTGTATCTGGCATCCAATTTCGCGAGGACCGCCAGCAATCTGGAGATGTTTTCCTCTGTGCGGGAGTGGACGATGTCCACATCCAGAGTTGTAACCGGAGCCCCGTGGAGCACGGCGGCCATGCCTCCCACCAGGATGAACTCCACCTCGCCGTCAACCAGCTCCCGCAGGATCGCAGATAGATCTTCTTTCTCAGACACGCTTGAACCTCGCCAGTGCGATTGCGGTGTTCCGAGACCAGGCGATCCGTTCCAGGAGCCGCATTTCGAGCAGCATCGCCACGAGGGACATATCCACATCCTTGGCAGCCAGCATCAATTCCGGATGCTCCCGACCTACTTTTTCGAGTACTTGCCTGGCTGTCCGGGGAGATCTCATGGAAAGATCGTAGATGCATGCCAAACGCGCGTCAACAGAACCTTGTTTGAACACTTCTGGAGCACCTCCCAAAATCGACCCAAACGGTGTTGCAGTTCCGCCCTATCAATACTAATAGTCGGTTTCTTATGACGAGCGACATACAGACTAACCTGGAAGGCTGGAAGAACCGAGGTACGTTCGACGAGCCAAGATTGTCTGACGTTGTGGAGATGTACGAGGAGATGGACTTCGAGGTGCTCCTGGTCGAATTCGATCCGGACGCACATATCGGATGCGTGGAATGCATGAAGGCAGAGCCTCACAGGTACAAGATTGTCTACACAAAAAAACAAGGATAACGATACGCACAGAATCATCTTGGGTGGAAAGGGAGAAAAGAAAATGGCAGACGAAAAGAAAAAACCGACATTCCGAAAAATAGCTGCAACCGGTCCGTGCAAGAAACTGATGGCGGATCATTTCTATGAACTCGACGAGGCGGCCAAATCAGGATCCCGGAAGATCGCCTGGTGCACCAGCGTCGGACCGGCCGAGCTGCTGCGCGCCATGGGATTTCTCGTTTACTTCCCCGAAAACCACGGAGCGATTCTCGGCGCGACACGAGTGGCCCTGGACACTATTCCGATCGCCAACGCGGCGGGCTACTCTCCAGAAATCTGTTCCTACCTCACAAGTGACGTGGGCGCTTACATGAAGGGCGAAACACCCCTTTCGATGGCGTACGAGGGCATCACCGAAGTGCCCAAACCCGACGTGCTCGTCTACAACACCAACCAGTGCAGAGACGTGAAGGACTGGTTCATGTGGTACAGCCGCGAACTCGACGTTCCGTGCATCGGAATAGAGAGCTTCTGCAACATCGATGTCTCCAGAGAGCCGCACATCGCCGCTGTCAGCCGACAACTCCAGGATCTGGTCCCCGCGCTCGAGAAGATCTCCGGACAGAAGCTCGACCTGGATCGCCTCAAGGAAGTGGTGGGGCTATCGCGCAAATGCAGCGACCTCTGGGAGGAAACACTCCAGATGGGCGCCGCCGTTCCGAGCCCCCTGACCTTCTTCGACAGCACCATCCTCATGGGGCCCGCAGTCGTTGCACGCGGAACACAAGAGGCCAACGACTTCTACGAGCTCCTCATCCCCGAGCTCAAGCAGCGCGTCAAGGACGGCGTCGCGGCGGTGGACGGCGAGAAACACCGGATTTACTGGGACGGCATGCCCATCTGGGGCAAGCTGCGCGATCTCTCCACCACGTTCCTCAGTCTCCAGACCTGCGTTGTGGCATCAACCTACTGCAACTCCTGGGTCTTCAGCGATCTCGATTCCGCCAATCCTTTCGATTCCATGGCAAAGGCGTACACCGACCTCTTCATCGTCCGTTCCGACTCCGCCAAGGAGGATTACATCTCCAAGATGGCGCGCGACTTCAAGGTGGACGGGTTCCTCTTCCACGATGCCAAGACGTGCCCCAGCAACTCGAACAATCGCTACGGTATGCCCGAGCGGCTGGCCGCCCAGTTCAAAGTCCCGAGCGTCACCATCGCCGGCGACCTCAACGACCTGCGCCTCTACAGCGAAGAACAGTCGATCACGCAGATAGAGGCGTTCATCGAGCAACTCGGGGAGAAGTAGAAGTTGGCCCCAAAGCTCTATGCGGGAGTCGACGTTGGATCGTCCGCCACGAAAGTGGTGATCGTCGACGGAAACGGCGCGGCGCTGGCCAGGGCACTCGAGCCCAGCGGAATGGACTTCGTCGCGGCGAGCAAGACGGCCCTCGAAAGAGCCGTCAACGATGCCGGCGCCTCCATTGATGATATCGCCCACGTCACCTCCTCGGGTTACGGGCGCAAGAACGTGGAATTCGCGAACGACACGAAGACGGAGATAGCCTGCCACGCCAGGGGCGCCTACCAGCACTTCCGTGAGGCCATGACCATCGTGGACATCGGAGGGCAGGACAACAAGATCATCAAGATCGGCGCGGACGGCACTCGCCTCGACTTCAAGATGAACCGCAAGTGCGCGGCCGGCACCGGCGCCTTTCTCGAGGAGATAGCGCGGCGCATGAACGTGGACATGAGCGATATGGACGCCCTCGCGAGGAAGAGTGAGGAGATCGTAACGATCAGCTCGTTCTGTACGGTGTTTGCCGCCACAGAGATCCTCTCTCTCATCCGGCAGGGAGCCCAGACCAGGGACATAGCCAGGGGCGCATTTCGATCGGTGGTCAAGCGCGTCATAGAGATGGATTCCCTGGCCGGCAGGGTTGTGGCCACCGGGGGTGTCGTCTCCCACAACCCGATCGTACTGGAGCTGATGGCAGAGTCCATCGGCCACGAGGTGTTGACACCACCGGAACCTCAATTTTCAGGCGCCCTCGGAGCGGCGCTCTATGCAGTCGACGAAGCTCGACAATAGGAGTTGGCAATGCTGGATTCACTGTTTCGTCCAAAATCGGTAGCCGTCATCGGGGCGAGCAACCGCAGGCTGACAATCGGTTATCGCATCATCCAGAACTTGCTGGATTCGGGCTACAATGGGCCAGTCTATCCTGTCCACCCAAAGGCAGCCTTCATCAAGAGCATCCCCGCCTATCCCACGATCCTCGACGTGCCGGGGGACGTCGATCTCGTGCACGTGGTGGTCAAGAGTTCCCTCGTTCCAATGGTGCTCAAGGACTGCGGAAAAAAGGGCGTCAAGGTGGCCATCATCAATACCGCCGGGTTCAAGGAGGTCGGGGGCGACGGAATCAAGGCTGAAGAAGAGATCGTGAAGATCGCCAAGGACGCGGGTATCCGTCTGTTCGGACCCAACTGCCAGGGCATCATGAACTCCGACCCGGAGGTCAACGCATATTGTAACTTCACCTTCACCAAGCTGCGGCCCGGTCACGTGTCGCTTCTCGCCCAGTCGGGAGGCGTGGGAGAGGTGATCAACAACAGGCTCTACGAACTGGACGCGGGCATCCGGATGTACGCCTCCAACGGCAACGCCTGCGATGTTTCGATCCCCGAGATCATCGAGTACTGGGGCAACGACCCCGGCACCAGGGTCATCATCTGTCATGTCGAGAGCCTGCCCGATCCGGCGCTCTTCCTGAAGGTGGCAAAAGAGGTCTCGAAGAAGAAGCCGATCCTGGGCATGAAGACGGGTCGCACGGAGGCCGGCGCAAAAGCTGTCGGCTCTCACACCGGCGGGCTCGTCAAACAGGACACCACCACGGAGTTGATTTTCGAGGAAGCCGGCGTGATCTCGTTCAGTGATGAGGAGGATCTCTGCCAGGCGGCATACGCCATCTCCAGGCAACCCATCCCGAAGGGTAATCGAATCGGCATCATGACCAACACGGGAGGCCCCGGAATCATATCTGCGGACGAGCTGATCGAGGCCGGCTGCGAGCTCCCCGATCTCTCCGAGAAAACCCAGGCAAGGCTGCGAGAAGTCCTGCACGCGGAGGCTACCATCTCCAACCCGGTGGACGTAATAGCCACCGCCGGGCCCGAGCATTACAAGGCCACGGTGGAGGCGCTCCTCGACGACGAGAATATCGACAGCGTGCTCATCAACTTCATCACTCCGTTCTTTGTGGACTGTGAAGGTGTGGCCAGAGAGATTGCCGCCCTGGCGCCAAAGGCGCAAAAGCCGATCATGGCTATCGTGATGACCGAGAAGGAGGGCTGGGCTAAAACCATCTCCACCTTCCGTGACGCGGGCATTCCGGTCTTTGATTTCCCCGAGACAGGCGCCAAGGCTCTGGCCGCCATGTCCAACTATGCCGTGAGAAAGAGTCTGCCGGATGAAGCACCCGCCGAGTTCTCCGATGTTGAAAAGGATGTGGCCGCAAAGAAGATCCAGGAAACCCTCGACGCCAAGCGCGAGTTCGTTCCTCAAAAGGCCGCGATCGAAATGCTCGAGGCTTACGGCATCGGCGCTCCGAAGTCGGCGGAAGTCGGAACTCTCGATGAGGCTCTCAAGGCCGCGGACGCGATCGGATACCCGGTTGTGCTCAAGGTGGAGAGCGAGGATGTCGTGCACAAGTCCGATTCGGGCGGCGTCGCGCTCAACCTGAAGGACAAGGGCGCCCTGGAAGCGTCGTTCAAGGAGATGGAAGGCAGGTTCAAGGGAGCCCGCTTCCTGGTGGCTCAGTTTATCGGAGACGACGGCATCGAAGTTCTCTTCGGAGCCAAGAAAGAAGAGGGGCTCGGGCACATGGTTGTGTTCGGCCTCGGTGGAATCTTCGTCGAAGTGCTTCAGGACGCCGCCTTTGCACTGGCGCCACTGTCAAAATCACGGGCAATCGAGATAATGAAGAAGCTCAAGGGTTATCCCCTGCTCGAAGGCGTGCGCGGCAAGAGCCCGGCAGACCTCGACCTGTTGGCCGACTCCCTGTGTCGTCTCTCAAGGCTGGTGACCGACAATCCGCAGATCACCGAACTCGATCTCAACCCCGTCTTCGCGTTTGGAAAAGGCAAAGCCCCCATCGCCGTCGACGTGCGGATCAAGGTCAAGTAGCCTGGTCCTCGCTGCATGGGGCTACTTCCAGGCCTCTCCAATACTGCAATCTGCCTGTCTTATTTTCATTGCCACTGCAAGTTGTCCAGGCTAACTTTCATTCACGATGAAACTGAGACAGGTTAACGGGCTCGGCGATCTCTCGACACAATTGTCTTCGCTTTGACCAGCACCAGACATTTAGACCTGTTGCGACAAGGTATTTTCTTCGTGCTCCTGGCGATCTTCCCGGTCATCATTGTTGGATGCGGCAATAAACAGCCCGACGAAAAGAACCTCTCCATCTGGTCCCGCCATGACGCTCACCGTTTCTGTGTCCCGGCGATCGCGGCCTATCCGGACAAACCGGCGCCCCCTTGCTCAGCCATGCACATGTGCATCAACGAGGCCGTGATGAACAGCTCCCAATCCGAAAAGTTGATGGAGATGATCTCAAGAACCGAAGGGTGTGAAGCGCCTTAAGGCTCCTCTCGACATTCACCGCGCCCTGATGAGGGCGCGGTCAGGATGCGCTTCCGCACAAGCCCTGCGGGCTTCAAGAGAGCCTTCGATATCATCCACCAATGCTTCCTACATTCCGCCCTGTCGGATATAATTCTCATTCATGGACACAAAATGACGAGGTATCACATGAACAGTCGAAGCATCT
>JAUVAN010000041.1 GCA_030591725.1 Deltaproteobacteria bacterium | reverse complement strand
GCGCATATATCCCGGTTGGTCCGAGAAACGAACCTCCAAATAATCGCCCTCGGCATCGAACCAGATTTTTATTCTGTCGGCTTTATTAAGGGCCATATCTGCTCGCCTTTCTTCGGCTTGTCGGTCAAGTAAGCCGTTAGTACAAAAGCATCATCCATTTTGTATTTTACCACAACACACAACCATTTGTTGCCGACACGCGTTCCGAAATAGAATCGGTAGCTCAAAGCGGCTTCAGTGTCCGTTGTGGATCGAACGACTAACTGCGGCTTGCTGAGAGTCTTTTCAATGGCTTCTTCCAGTTCGGCCATTTCAGGATGATCGAGGATGTGTGCCAGCCGTTCTTCGGTCAGCCGAACATTTCGGTTTTGATAGTCCTTTAGAAACCTCACTTCACCTCCTCCACGATCATGATCTCCTTTTCCGTCTTCACCGAACGGTGGGCAGGATTCCGATGGGTTCGGGTTCGGGGCGATTCCACGCCTTGACGAACGGCATTCCGTCCACCCGGTCCCGCCGAACGGCGATCACTTTCCGGGTATCGAGCGCCGGCGTTTCCTCCGCCACGATGGTGATGTAGTTGAGCCCCTTTTTGATCTCCACCTCCGCAACGAACGAGAGCTCCCGCGGGTTGTCGGGATCGGTGTTGGGCTTGAAGAAAACCTTGGAATCTCCGACGTAGATGTAGATATCGCGAACCCTGCTCTCGTCGGTCGCGCGACCCGTGATCCTGATGGTGGATCTTCGTACAACTGACTCGATCTCGTCGAGCACAAGGTCCGGCGGCGCGTTGATCGCCAGCGTGGGCCGACCAGTTTCGGGGGGTTCACCTTCCGGATCGGCGAACGAACTTGCGGACACCCACCCGGGCCGTCCTTCGTCGATCTCGATTCTGTAGAAATCACCTGCCTTCGCCGAGATCTCGACTGCGCCCTTCCCCTCCAGGATCGCGACAACACGCGCATCCCCCGCCGGCGCCTCGCGAACCTTCACGAAATCTTCTTTCGCCACAAGCGTTCGCGGATCGATCTTGAGCACCTGAATCGGAGGCTTGATCGCAAACGAGATCTTCTCCATCGAGTACACCTTGAGATCCAGATCCATCACCGCCAACTCGAACATGGCCACATCCCTCTTGAATGTGTGCTTGATCTCGAACTCGAACACCACCTGTTTGCGCTCACCAGTGGAGATCTCCCCGGGTTTTCCCCGCCCCTTCAAGAGAAACACTTCCTTGCCTGAGAGGCTCTTGAGCGTCGCGTACGTGGACATCGCCTTGCCCTCTCCCACGTTGTCTATATCCACAAGCAACTTGACCTTCTCACCCGTCTGCAAAAATCCGTCTCCGTTTCCCGTTTCGAAGTCCACCATCTGGATGGAATACGCGAACCGGGGCGCGGGCAACTCTTCTAGCCTGAAACGCAACGCGGTGGAGGGCAACGCGTGCATGGAAGCGTCCTCGAAGGTGATCAATACGTCATCGGTCTGCGACTCGATATCCTTGGGCACCTTGAACTCGAGCGTCCTGGAAACACTCTCCGAAGGACCCAGCCGACCAAAGGCCAGCTCCCTGTCGGCCAGGGCTCTGAAATCGGAACGGGTGGTGGCCAGCAAACGGTAGAGCGTACCCGGCCCATTGTTGGTCAGCGTCACCTCGAGTCTGGCAGAACTGCCCGCCACCAGATCGTCCTCACCGGAGATCCTCACCGAGGCCGCCAGATCCACATTTCCGTCTTCTCCTCCCACGTTCCAGTCGATGCCCAGCTTCCTGAGCGAGGCCACGAGCCTGCCCTGTTCGCGCTTGTTTCGCGCGGTGAGCACATGATCGAGCGCGCTCACGTCCACTGCCAGGCTCTTCTGGGATACCATCTCGACAACCAGATCCCGCGCCAGGTTGATTTCGAAATCGGGCTCGAACGGCATGTCCTCGTCGCCATCCGGAACCCCTCCGCCGTCCGGCTTGTCGTCCACGCCCGGCTTCTTCTTCGCCACCGGGGGCTCCCAGAGATATCGTACGGTCGCGGATGGACGCCCGACGCGCATGGACGCGGTAATTTCCTCCTCCAGGTGATGATCGAGATCACTCTCGCGATAGCCCGCCTCCACTTTCAGGTCCAGCATCTCCTTGTCAGCCCTCATGGGCAGGATCTCCACATGTGGAACGACGCCGACCGACTGGATCGAAATGTCCCCCGGAGTGAGATACTGGGCCGTGGTCAACTTGAGAGCCGAACCGTCATTGTAGTCGTACAGAACCTGAACCGATCCCTTTCCGAACGTGCGCTCCCCCGCAATCAGCGCTCTTCCCTGATTCTTCAGCGCGCCCGCGACGATCTCCGAAGCGCTGGCACTGCCGGAGTTGACCAGCACAACAACGGGATAAGTCGCCTCGTCTCCCGTGTCCTTCGCGCGCTGGATGTCCCGGTCGGTCGGTGACTGACCGGCGGTGGTTACTATCACACCCGTCTTCAGGAATATGTCCGAAACCGCGACGGCCGCCTTGAGCAACCCGCCAGGGTTGTTGCGCATGTCGAGCACCAACCCCCTGGCGCCCTTTTTGGCGAGTCCTCCCAAGTGCTCCGAGAGATCCGCCGCAGTGTTACCCTGAAAATCCTTTATCCTGACGTAGCCCACCCGACCGGACAACATCTCGGACTCGACGCTCCGCACCTGGATGATCGCGCGGACTATCTCGACGGAACGGGGCTCCTCCCACTCCTTGCGCAAGATCCAGAGAACCACCGATGTTCCCGGCTTTCCGCGCATGAGATTGACCGCGTCGTTCAGGGACATGCTCACAGTGGAGGTCTCGCCTATCTTCACGATCTTGTCGCCGGACTTGAGGCCCGCCTTTGATGCAGGGGTCCCGTCGATGGGCGAGATCACGGTGAGCGCCCCGTCCCTCAGGGAGATGACAACTCCCAGCCCTCCAAACTCTCCCTGCGTCTTGTCTTTCATGTCGCGGTACATGTCCGGAGGCAGGAGGGCCGAGTGAGGATCGAGCGTCTCCAGCATGGAGTCAATTACCGCGTACTCCACTTCTTGAAAATCGATGTCGTTATCCGAAACGCCTTCTTTCACGAAGGCGAACATTTCCTTGATTTGCTGGAGCATCACCCAGGGGGATTTGACGTCGCCCAGATCGAAGCGCTTCGCCGAGGCGCCGAGCATCAACACCAGCTCGTCGCCTTCTTCGCTAATGAGCACCTGTGAGATCTTGCGCTGCATGCCTTGCATCGCCGCCACCAGCATCTCCCTGGGATTCACTCGGGACGGGTCCAGATAGTGTTTTTGAACCAGGTTAATGGTTCTGTAGGTTGTCTTCAGGTCGGTGCCCTCGTATGGAATCTCGTCCGTCGAAGACCTGCTCTCTACAAATCGAATTTCGGGCGCCAGATCGAGCCCACCGCGACGATCCTTGATAATGATGAGACCGACGGCCAGCGCGATGACCGCGCCCACCAGAACAAAACCGATAATTCCTGTATTTTTTCGCCGCATTCAGGGAAATTTCAGTCGGACTTCTTGTCTTTTTTCTTCTCGCGCATTCTCTCCACCTCAAAATCCAGAACCTCCGCGCCCCGCTGGACTGTCACCACCGCCACCGATCCGACCGGACCGTTCATGGCCGCCAACACCTCACCGAGAGACACGTTGGTAAGATCATCCCCGTCCACCGCGAGAACCCTGTCGCCGGCAACCAGCCCTGCAACAAAGCTCCTTGTCCCGCGAGGAACATCGAAGACGGTGGTCGTGCGTTCTTCGGGCCGGTACTTGAACGTGGCGTCCACCGTCCCCATCCACTTGTCCGACGCTCCCGAGCAAGAGAGCAAGACAATCGCCACTATCGCTGCCGGAACGATGCAATAAAACCTATTTGATTTTTTCTTTCCAGTCATGAACAGGATCTCGTACAGTTGTAATGAGATAAATTCAATAGAAACCGTTTGGAGGGACCATGCGGATAATCAAAAACGTCCTGCTACTCATCGCAATATTAGTCGCTTCGGGATGCTCGAAGGACAAGGGGCCCGATCCCTGGATAGACAGCGGAATCGATTCCGGAACCGATACAGATACGGACACTGATACCGAATCCGAGTCGGACACCGGTGAAAACGAAACACCCCCCGATCTCCCGGCGGATTGCTCTGCAACGTCGGTCAACATCCTGACGAGCGGAACCGGAGACGGCAGGGCTCCGTCAATCGCACACAACATTGAAACGCTGATGACATGGTCATACGACGACGCGGGAGTGGCCGTTCCCGCCAGCTGGCGGATCCAGGCTGCAACCTTTGCCCCGGACGGCGGCGTGTCCGTGCAGGAGCCCATGGCGTCGACGATCATCACGCGTGAACCCTACATGGCGTCGCGCGCCAACACTTTCGGCGTCATCTGGCTGGACAGCCGATGGGACACAAGCTGCACTGCGGCCCTCCAGAACGACTGCAACCTGGACATCGCCTTCATGCGATTCGATCCCGCCGGCATTCCCGACGACACAACGCCTTTCCGGATCACGGAGGGTGCCGACCTCAAGAACCGTCCGGCAATCGTCGGCACAGATGACGGCTGGCTGGTAGCCTGGCTGCGGGAGGACACCACGGATAACGGCACGATGATGGCCGTGGCCCTCCCCGCGAACGGAGATCCCGGTGGGTCGGTGCCGACACCGGTGCAGATCTCCGAAACCGAGGGTGTGGACCTTCCCGGCATCTCCATCGCAGCCGTCGGCACGACCGCCGTGGTCGTCTGGCTCACAACGGGCCAGCAGGAAATAATGGCCAGAAAACTGAACCTGGACGCCACGACCTCTGGTGATGCATTCACCATCGATGAAGGGCTGTCGGTCATCGGGCCGGCGATCGTGGCAGGATCGGACGATTTCCTGGTTTCGTGGAGCCGTAGAACCGTCGACGATTTCGAGGTTTACACGAGAATGCTGGACGCAGCCGGCTCCCCGGCAGGAGATATGAACCGCGCCACCTGGACCGTGGACAACATCGTGGGGTCACAGCCGGCCTGGAGCGGATCTTCCTTCGCGCTTCTCTGGCTGAGCAACAGGGACAACGGTGCACAGGAATGCTACGACCCTGCTTGCGAAAATCAGGTATTCGTGGCCGAACTCGATGGACAAGGAGCCCCTCGCACGGCCGCTGTCCAGCTCTCAACCAACCCAAATCCCTGCGGATTTCCGGCGCTCTCCTGGGACGGCATGGGTTGGACCGCCCTGTGGGAGTTGCGACAGAATATGCGACAGCAAATCGTCCGCGGCCAAATGACTTGTGGGTTGTAAATCGTGGGCTGTGACTTGTGCGCTATAGATGATAACGTACATTGACACCAGCTCGCACACGGTTGTAGGTTGTCTAACTTCTAGACGCTAGAGTCGAGCAGGGGAATTACTGGTTTCATGTATAAGCTTGTCATTTGTGATGATGAAGGCAAGACGACAATCGTGCCGTTGATTCGGGACGAGGTCACCATCGGCCGCAAGGAAGGCAACACGATCCGCTTGACGGATCGCAACGTGTCCCGAAGCCACGCCCGGCTCGTGCGCGAAGACGATGATCGATTCGTGGTCTACGACCTGGGAAGCGATAACGGAACCAAGGTAAACGGAGAACCGATCTCCGGTGCCCCCGCGATCATCTCCTCCGGCGATCAACTTTACATAGGCGACTACAATCTCTCCATTCGCACCGATGTTTCCGACGGTGTGCCCATGGGCCGCCAGATGGCTGCAGGAGACAGCGCGGGAATCGGCAAGGTGACCACCCACGCTCGCCTTGTCATGGTCGAAGGTCCACACCTCGGCCTGGAATACGACCTGACACTCGATCTATACGTCATCGGGCGTTCAGATGAAGCCAACATCAACATCAACGATCCTTCCATATCGAGGGCACACGCCCGAATAGATGGGGATGAGCACCAGTGGACTATCTCCGACCTCGACAGCATCAACGGAATCTTTGTCAACGGTTCCAAGCGGGACGACTACCTGCTCAAATCTGCGGACATCATCGAGCTCGGCACTGTGCGCCTCAGGTTCGTCGCACCGGGCGAACCCTACGAGTTCAACCCCGGTACCGGCGACTCCATCGCACCGGGCTCGGCCGGAAAACCAAACAAGCTCTTCCTTGCCCTCGGCGCCCTGGCGGTCCTTGCGGTTGCGGTCATTCTCATCGTCGTCTTTCTCGGTGGCCCCGATGACGACACCGGCAGCGACAGCGACAAGGACGAAAATGATATCACCGACGGCCTGGGGTACGAAGAGCTTATCGAGGCCGGCAAGGACAAGATGCAGATAGAGGAGTGGGCGGAGGCAGCGAGAATGTTCGCTCAGGCCACCAGCCTCAAGCCGGATAGCCTGCCGGCTCGCGATTTCAAGAAAACGGCCCTCGCGGAGATGGAGGCCCAGTCCGCCCTTATCGCCGCGCTCTCCGCCCAGGAGGCCCGAGACTGGAGAAAGGCCGTGGACTCCCTGTCCAAGATCTCGCGATCAAGCCACTACTACGACATCGAGTTGCAACGAACCATGTCCGGCTACCTGTGCGAGGAGCTGCTGGAGAAGGCTCGCTTCATGGCCCAATCGGGGAACATGGCGCAAGCGAAAGCGGTCCTCGTGGAGATAGGAGAAATCCCGGAGATCCAGGATGACTGCAACAACAAGCGGAACGCTCTGAGCAAGAACCTCGACAGACGAGGGACTGGCGCCGCAGAGTCCCCTTCCACCGTGATACCCACTCCAAAAAACTTGGACCCGAATCCCTATACGGCCCCACCGAAGCCCAAACCGGAAAAGAAGAAGGGAACCATCAACCCCTACGCCGACAACACTTCTTCCAAGAAGAAAAAACCAAAATCCGTTCCGGAAGAACCGGCTCCTCCGCCCGCATACACTCCTCCGCCGTCCTATCCCTCGTCTGGTAGTCAGGTCAACGATTCTGAAAGGCCTACCAAAAAAAAGGGACCAAAGAAGATCACCTGGTAGCTGAAGCTATCTATACAACCGATGGGATCCTGATCGAGAATCGCGTCTCCACTCCAGGTGTGCTGGTAACCGTGACAGAGCCGCCGTGCGCCTTGGCGATATGCTCCACTAAGCTAAGCCCGATACCGGAACCGCGCTGACCGTTGGAGTGGAGATCGGTGGCCTGGAACCTGTAGAACCGCTCGAACACCCTCTTGAGGTGGTGAGCCGGGATGCCGGCCCCCTTGTCGAAAACCTCCAGGTAGACGTTTTTGGAATCCCGGTGAATCTCCACGCCGATGACATCCGTACCAACGGCGTACTTGAGCGCGTTATCGATCAGATTTATCAGCGCCAGCGCAATGGCATCAGCGTCAATGCGCACGCGGGGAAGATCCTCCTGAGCCGTGAACACCATCTCCACATCGGACTCGTCGATCCTGTGTCGGTAGATCTCAATCGCCGGTCTTACCACCTCTGTGAGGTCCATTTCCTTGAACTCGTAGGCGCTCTTTCCTCGCTCGATTTTCGAGAAATCCAGCACGTTGTCGATGAGAGCCGTGAGCCTCTCGGTCTCGCGCAGAATGATCTCGTGATACCGACGCACCTTGCCGGCCTCCGTGACTCTGTCGGTTGCCAGCAACTCCGAGAACATCCTGATCAGCGCCAGGGGAGTCTTGAGTTCGTGGGAGGTGTTGGCGATGAACTCGCTCTTGAGCCTGCCCAATCGGCGCTCACGCACAATGGCCATGTACAGCACTACCAATCCGAAGACTATAACCCCGAACGCCAGCGGGATGAGGAGCCACCCTGACACCTTCTGTGTCCGGGCCTTGTTCGAGAAGAGCGCGGCCGATCTGGGCGCGAGTTGCACCCGCCATTTGTAGAGCGTCGAGGGAAACCGCTGCACGACGATGAACTCCCCGGCGCCGGAGAGGTTGCTCCCGAAGATGATCCGGCCATCGTAGTCCACGACGTTGATTATCCTGTCCCGCCCCACGTCGCCAATCAGATCCTCGAATAACCGATCCACTATCTCGTGGGTGTCGTAGATCAGACAGGTCGTGTAGAACTGCCCCTCGAAATCCCTGGTCAACGAGGTAACCAGCCGGTATTTGCCCTCCAGCAACCTGTGGAGGTGCTTGTGCTGATACAGGGATTCATACATGTCCATCAACGGGATGACTTCTTCGGTTACCAGCTCGTACAGCCTCGCGGCCCTGGCGTCACTATCGCGGGAGAAGTACTCTATGATCTCCCCTTCCTCATCCAAAATGACCGCCGCCTCCACCAGGCGTGAGTGCTTGATCCCCGTGTTCCACCGTTCGCACGCCATGTCGATCTGGGCTGGATCCAGCATCTGGAAGAAACCGTGGTCCATGGTGGAGATGGTTCGCTCCACGCGCTCGACCTTCTCCTTTGCCAGAATGAGCGTGCTCTCGACTATGGACTTCTCCCCCCACTCTCCAAAACGCATCGCCGTGCTGAAGTTTATGCGGGCGAGAAAAAGGATGGCGACGACCACCGCTGGAAACAGGAAGAAGATTGCGTGTCGTCTCAGAAAACGAGTCATGTCCTAAAAATCCTTCTCCTCGCGAAGCCGCCTCGACATGAGCGAACGAACCGCTTCTCCTGGAGCCATATCGCCGTTGAGGATCTGCACCACAACTCTGGATATGGGCATGTCCACACCGTGGCGCTGTGCGAGATCGATCGCCGAGTAGGCTGTCTTGACACCCTCTGCAACCATCTTCATCCCCTCCAGGATTTTACTCAAGGACTTACCTTCACCCAGCCGTATCCCGACCTGCAAGTTGCGGCTCAGGTGCCCGGTGCAGGTGAGAACGAGATCTCCCACTCCGGCCAGCCCGGCAAGGGTCAACGGATCGGCGCCGCAGGCTACCGCCAATCTGGATACCTCGGCAAGGCCGCGAGTGATGAGACCCGCCCTGGTATTGTGTCCGAAACCAAGGCCCTGCGCTACTCCCACGGCGATGGCTATTACGTTCTTGAGGGCTCCGCCCAGCTCGACGCCGACCACATCGTCCGTCGTGTACGCCCTGAAACTGGAGGTGGAGGTGATCATCTGGACACTCCGCGCCAGCTCCGGATTCCTCGAAGCAACCACCACCGCGGTTGGATGTCCCGCCACGATCTCCTTTGCGAAGCTGGGGCCCGACAGGAAGGCAAGGCGCCGGGGCCCGACGGAGGGTAACGTCTCATCGAGCACCTCGGACATCATTTTGGCCGTACCGATCTCGACGCCCTTCGAGGCGCAGACAATTGAGGCGTCCGGCTCCAGATATTTGCCCGCTTCGGTCCACACCGCGCGCAGGACCTGGGACGGCGTCACGGAAAAGACCACACGGGCCCCGCCCAGAGCTTGCGCCAGAGAGGAAACCGCCCGCAACGTCCCGGGCAATTCCACGCCCGGCAGGAACATGGTATTTTCGCGGGTCCGTTCAATTTGCTCCGCCAGATCCGGCTCATACGTCCAAAGTGTTACCTCACGACCCGCATCGCAGAGCATCTTGGCCAACGCGGTTCCCATGGCCCCCCCGCCCAATATTGTGATACGGTCATTCTTCGCATCCTGGTCATTCATGGCTTGGATGATAGGCCAGGGGATTGGGTCTTTACAACGTGTCTGAAGTGAAAAAGGGGAGATCGAACCGCGCCAAGAGATCAATCTTCGCGCTGCTGGGAATCACGCTCTCCGCGTGCGGGCTGGCGTACGTTTTTCGCGACATCATCTTCGGAGACGTGACGATCGGCGAACACTTCAAGGAACTGATCGCGTCCACCGACAGGATCGAGATCCTTCCCATGCTCGGATCTGTTGCCGTGTACTGGCTCTGCCTGATCGTTCTCCGATCCCTGCTGGTTCGTCACCTTCTAAAACCCGTCGGCGATCTGCGCTGGGCCCAGGCATATCGGTACATATGCATTGGGTTCCTGGCCAACAACGTATTGCCCCTGAGGGCGGGCGAGGTTGCTCGCAGCGCGGCGATCCACAAGGGGGCGAATCTCAGCTTCCCGTCGGTTGTGGGAAGCCTTGCCCTGGAACGAATGCTGGACATGGCCCTGTTGGCCTCCATCGGTCTGGCCGCTATTCAGGTAGCTCCGCTTCCCGGGTCTGTCCGCACTGCCTCCATCTTCCTGAGCGTCCTTCTGGGGATCGGTTTCGTCACCCTGATCATCCTCGCTCGCCGAAGGCGAAGCAATGAGCAACCTCAGAAAGGTCGTGGCCTTCGCGCCAGACTGCAAAACATCTGGATCCGTTTTTCCGCCGGGTTCGGCGCCCTCGAAAACACGCGAGGGACGCTCATCGCCGTCGGCCTCGCCATATGTATCTGGGCGGTTGCGCTCGCCACGATGATGCTGCGCCTGGAGGCCTTTGGACTCCCATCATCACTTTCCTGGGGTCTTGTGTTGCTCACCTGCATCGGTTTCGGCGTGGCCGTACCCTCCGCCCCTGGATACGTGGGCGTGTATCACGCAGCGATCATGTTCGCCCTGGTGGAGGGCTTCGATGTGGAGCCCGTGATCGCGGTGGCGTTCTCCTGGTTCAGCTGGCTGCTCGATGTGGGTGTGAGCAGCGTCATGGGAGCCGCCAGCCTGTCCATCGAAGGACTCAAGCTCGGAGAGCTGAAAGGGGCAGACAGCGGACCAGCTACGGAGTGAACTCGGCGTCGTAGGAATAGCCCGTCAGGCTGAGGGTTCCCGCGATGGTTCCTCCAACTGCAGTACTGGCCTGTGAGAGGTTGACCGTCCCCGTGCCCGGGGGAAGTCCGAAAGCCGTGATCCAGCGTTCAATGGCAGTTGATCCCGAATAGGTGACATTCACGACCTGAAGTTCCGCATTGGTGATATCCGGGAAGGTAGCGTGATTCGCCGCAGGCCACAACACGAGGATATCGAGCTGTATATCGGATGTCACGGGGTAATCGATCTGTATCTGATACTCATCAGTCGCCGCAATATACTGGGCCGCGCAGTCATTGTGATAGGTGGTTGTGCCGTCATTCACCATGGCGACATTGCTTGGGATAGTGGACCAGCTGTTGATGACGCAATTGAAGGTGCCTGTTACCGTGGTCGTGGCAAAGCATGTCGGCGGGGTAACTCCCGCGTAACAGTTGGGCCAGGCAGTGCTGGTACAGACCGAGGGCGCCCCACCGCAATTCAGGTAGCAATAGCTGGTGATCTCGGACGCAAATACCTGGGCGCAATGAGCGTTCCCCAGGCAGGTTCCGGTCGGATGGCACTGGGCCCCGGGATTTGAGATGTCCGGCCCGGTGTCAGTGTCAGTATCGGTGCCCGTATCGGTACCCGTGTCGGTGCCCGTGTCGCTGCCCGTGTCGCTGCCCGTATCGCTGCCCGTGTCGCTGCCCGTGTCGGTATCTGTATCCGTGTCCGTGTCTGCATCCGTGTCCGTGTCTGAATCCGTGTCCGTGTCTGAATCCGTGTCTGCATCAGTGTCAGTATCTGTGTCAGTATCTGTGTCGCTGTCGGAGTCGCTGTCAGAGTCGCTGTCGGAGTCGCTGTCGGAGTCGCTATCGGAGTCACTGTCGGAATCGCCATCTGTATCCGTGTCGGTGTCCAGATCTATCGTGCCCAGTTCCCCAGTTTCCTCGAGCCCCGCACAGTTTCCAACTGTCAGCAGCGCAAATAGAAAAAAGAGTTTCACGGTCCTTTTATTCATTGTCATCTCCCCGATGATTGTATCATTGATTTAAACGAATGTGTTTAGACACATCCATTATTATCAGTGCATACACTTGTGTTAGTGGACATGAGAACGGGAAAAGACAAATTCAAAAAGAGAGGACATATGAACACCCTCAAAATAGCCGTCTTCATTTTTCAATCGGCATTGCTCCTGACAGCCCTGCCCGGATGTGAAGACACTAGCGATCCAAGCAACGCGGACGGCGACGCAGATACGGACACAGATACTGACACTGATGCAGACACAGATGCGGACTCCGACTCCGACAGTGACTCCGATAGTGACGGTGACTCCGACGATGGTTGTGACAAGATGGACATTCTCTTTGTCATAGATAATTCGGGGAGCATGGGCGACGAGCAGACCAACCTCATCGCCAACTTCGCCGGCTTCATCGAGGCCCTCGACGCGTACGAGGTGGGCGGCACCGGCGGTCAACTCGATTACCACGTTGGGGTGACCTCGACAGATGTGGACCACCACGACTGCACGCCCATGGGATGCCCCCTCGAGGAGGGAGAAGACGGAGTTCTCCAGAATGCACCCATGGGGAACGGGGGCTCCTGCGATGCTCCGACCAGTGTGTACATGAGTGGCCCCAGCGCCGATGTTGTGGACCAGTTCGCGTGTGTAGCCGAACTGGGAACAGGGGGATGGAGCAACGAAATGCCCCTGGAGGCTATTCGACGTGGAATGACCGACGGAATCTCGGGGGAGGGTCACATCAACGCGGAGAACGCCGGCTTCCTCCGCGATGACGCCCTGTTCGTGGCCATAATCATCACCGACGAAGACGACGAGTCCCTGGCAAACACGTACTGGACCGCCTTCTGGGATGCGGAGAACTTCACCCCCGGGCCTCTCGATCTGTACGTTTCGGATCCCAAGGGGTTCCTCTCCATCAAACCAACTTACGAGCACATGGTATTCGGCGTGATATCGGGGCCCGAAAGCTCCGGCTGCTCGAGCGCATTCGGAGCCGCATCCTCAACCCCTCGACTCCACGAGTTCCTGAGCATGACCGGAAGTTATTCTACCTGGGCCAATATCTGCGATGGCGATCTCGCCGGGGCATTTGCGACAATACTGGATTCGATAGAACTCGCTTGTAACGACATGCCGCCCATCGAATAGAACGGGGGCTTGAGGTACTAGTAGACAGTTTTCTTTGGGGCTCCCTCGACGGTAGCCTCGACAAGTTCCTGGACATTCTGCTTGACGTTCACCGCCCCGGCCGCGATCTCGCGCAGAGAAGTGACCGCCTCACGGTTCTTGCTCTTGACCATCTTATCGGAACCCTTGATGAGTTGGCGCGTACGCTTCGCCGCAACGACGACGAGCGCGAAACGGCTGGGAACTCTCTCCAGACAATCTTCTACAGTTACACGAGCCATATAGAACCTCCTGGATCCCTTTGAAAAGCGGAGGGAACATACGTCAAATAAGGGTGGTGGGCAAGTATGTTGGAACAATAAAATGGGATCTTCTCCGCGCGAGCGCGGCATGATACTCAGATCGCATGCTTATCCTGGCTTTCGATACTTCCACGTTCCAGGGATCCGCCGGCTGGGTCCTCATGAAGAACGACACGGACGACGATAAGGTCGAGGCCTTCGCAAAGATGTCGGCCCCGGCCAAACCCGGTCATGCGGAGACACTGCTCCACCGTCTGGGGCTCATCCTCGAAACGGGCGGCCACGAGATGAAAGACGTGGATCTGGTGGTCTTCGGTATCGGGCCCGGTACTTTCACGGGCCTGCGGATCGGCATAAGCACAGCCAAGGGCATCGCCGCGAGTTGCGGCGCTTCCATCAAGGGTGTGCCTACCCTGGAGGCAATAGCGCGCAGCGCGGGAGTTGACGGTCTTGTAGCTCCCCTGTTGGATGCCGGGAGGGGGGAGATATACGCGGCGATGTACCGCGTCTCACAAGATGGGGTTAAAGCCGGCCTCCCTACCTGCACGCTGATCTCCGACGAGTGTGTGATCAGCCCCTCGCGGTTTCCCGATCTGGCCAGCGGGGTATCGCCGGACGAACCCGTATACCTCACAGGGAGCGGCGCTCAAAAATACCGCGAGGAGTTCACCGGCATGGGCGTCATACTCCCCCTCCGAACAAGTTGCCCCGACGCCTACCTGCTCGCCCTTCGCGGCCTCGAGCTTTTCAGAAACGAGGGACCCGACGATCCCATGACCCTCGAACCCAACTACATAAGAAAACCCGACGCCAAACTCCCGGCCGACCGCAAGTAAGGATTCCGGGACTACCTTTACCGACGCGGTGCCCGGTGGTACTTTGTCCATTCGGCGACCGAACTTCTAAGGAGAACAGAAATGACCGGCTTCAAGGCACTGCTCGTAACAACCACTATCACCGGACTCGCTTTGATCTTCGGATGCCAGTCCGAGCCCCAGAACCCATACCCCCAGGGCTATCCCCAACAGGGCTACCCGGGGCAGGCTCCCGGTTTCCAGCAACCCGGACAGCAACCCATGCAACCCATGCAACCCGTGCAGCCTGTGCAACCCGTTGTTCCCGGGCAACCCGCCGCCCCCGCCGGGCAGCAGCCAAATCCGCTCGTGGGACTGGCAGGCGCCCTCGGGCAGGCCATGGGCCAGGCTCCGGGCCAGGCCGCCGGAGGCGCACCCGCGCAAATGATCCCGTGGCAGTCGCTCTCCCAGGCGCTGCCCACCGCCGCACTCGGCTGGGCCCTCAAGGGTGAGATAGAGGGTGAGAGCGCCAACATGATGGGGATCTCCGTCTCCACCGCCAAGTGCAAGCTCGCTCAGGGTGGCATGGAGGCCACGATAGAAATCGTGGACACCTCGATGAACCCCATGATCGCCATGCCGTTCAACATGATGCGCAGCATGCAAATAGATTCCTCGAAGGAGCGTCGGGGTCCGGTGAACTTCGGCACGTACCCTGGCACCCAGTCCTGGACCAAGACCAACAACAACGCAGAGGTGATGGTGATGGTTCACAACCGCGTGATGATCACCGTCAAGGTGACCAACGCCGCCAGCGAAGCCCCCGCCAACCAGCTGGCGAGCCAGGTCAACTACGCCCACATCGCCTCTCTCATCGGCGGGTAGAGCTATAGCTATGGACCCAAAGGAATTCAAAAAACGCCTCGAAGAACTGCAACACGCGTTCGACACCAATCCGGTCAACACCAAGGGCCATAGCCTGAAGGACTGCACCCGTTGCACGAACTGCGTGTTCTGCGAGGACTGCGACCGGTGTTATCGATGTTCGTACTCGAGGAAATGCTCCAACAGCACCAACCTTACCAACTGCCTGTCCTGCTCCGGATGCCACCACCTGGCCAACAGCGTCGAGTGCGAGTCCTGCACCAACTCGGCGTTCATCAGCCTGAGCCGGGATCTGACCGAGTGCAACTACTGCTTCGGCTGCGTGGGCCTGTCCCGCAAGGATTTTCACATTCTCAACGAACGCCATGATCGATCGAGCTATTTCAAGATCGTTAACCAGCTCACAAAGACACTGAGGCTGCCCAAGCCATGAGGGCGGTGGTGCAGCGCGTCACCGAAGCGTCTGTCATCGTCAATGGAGAGATCGTCGGCTCGGTAAAAAACGGCCTGCTCGTTTATCTCGGCGTCTGCAAAAACGATACCCGCAAAGACCTGGAATACCTGGCCGGGAAGATCGCCGGCCTGAGGATCTTTGCCGATGACGCGGGAAACATGAACCGCTCGGCGATCGATGTCGACGGGGCAGCGCTGGTCATCAGCCAGTTCACGCTGTACGGGGACGTTCGCAGGGGAAAGAGACCCTCCTTCACAGACGCCATGGAGCCGGTCGCGGCGAACAAGTTGTACGAGCAATTCGTGTCAATGCTCCAGGAACTCGATGTTCCATGCGAGAAGGGCGTATTCGGCGCCATGATGGACGTTCGATCCATCAACGACGGCCCCGTGACCATCCTCCTCGATTCCACAAAGCTGTTTTGACGCTCCACCTGAATATCCTCCAGGCCATTACAACGTGACACCGGCCATCTGTTAGGGATATAGATTTGCTTCATGAAGATCGTGCTCGTGCATCCGGCCGGCTCCAACTGGTTTCCCGGACAGAAAGACGCCACCGTGGTGGCGAACCGCATGGCGCCCATCGGCATCCTGTCGATGGCGGCGTACATCCTCTCCACCGGGCGGCACCGGGTAATCATACACGACTGCCTCGGCCCCAGGGCCCCCCGGGGCTCTCAGGCCAACGTGAAGCAGATTCTCGCGCACCAGCCCGACATTGTGGGCTTCACCGCTACCACCTCGGCTTTCCCGGATGCCAACGACATGGCCTCGCTGATCAAGGAAGCGCGACCCGACATCAAGATCATCGTCGGAGGCGTCCACGTCTCGGCCATGGGCGCAGAACTACTCGAGCGGTACGATTCTCTTGACTATCTCTGCCTCGGCGAGGGGGAGGAAACCCTCCTGGAGTTGGCGGACGGGGAGAATCTCGTCAACATCAACGGGCTGGTCTGGCGCGACGGGGAACAGGCGGTCACCAACCCACCCAGGATACACATCAAGCACCTGGACGAGTTACCATTTCCCGCCTACGATTTGCTTCCCAAATTCCCCAGGGGATACTACCTGCCCCCGTTCAGCTACATAAACACCCCGGGCGCCACCATGATCACGAGCCGTGGGTGCATCTACAATTGCTCGTACTGCGATCGCTCGGTCTTCCAGAAGGGCTTCAGATCCAACTCGGCCGACTACATCTACGACCACATGAAGATGCTCAAGGCGCGCTTCAAGGTTCGTCACATCAACGTGTACGACGATCTCTTCACCACAAACCGAAACCGGATCACTCAGATCTGCGAACGGCTCACCAATGAACCGCTCGGAATACAGTTCAACTGCGCGGTCCACGCGGGTCACGCGGACGACGAGCTCCTTGCGATGCTCAGGGACGCCGGCTGTCTTATGATCTCGGTGGGTATCGAGTCCGGGGATGCCGCGCTTCTGACGCGTCACAAGGCGAGCGTCACCATCGATCAGGTCCGCGACACGGTCAAAAGGATTCAGGAGAACGGCATCCGCGCAAAGGGACTCTTCATGATGGGCTTGCCCGGGGAGACGCACGAGTCAATCGCCAAGACGAGCGACTTCATCATCTCCCTCGGTCTGGACGACATGAACATGTCCAAGTTCACACCGTTCCCGGGCGCACCCTGCTGGCCGACCATCCACGACGATGGAACGTTCAATGAAGAGTGGAGGC
>JAUVAN010000092.1 GCA_030591725.1 Deltaproteobacteria bacterium | reverse complement strand
GTTGCTCGAACCTGTGAAGTCCACCTGAAATCCCACCAGATCCAGCTGTGGATCGTCCAGGATGTCGTCCCTCTCATTCCACGAAACTCCACAACACGTACAAACCAGAAAGCTCTCCATCGCCTGCCTTCCCCACCGTTCTTCTACGCCCCCACAGTTATCCGCCAATCACAGGAGTAAACCCGCATGCTCCCCTTTCTCACTCGCCCGCACAGCGCCATGTGGAAGCGCCTCGCCAGAAGAATCGCTTCCCGAGTTGCGGCCGCCGGAGAGATGATGATGGGGATCCTCACGCGCGCCGCCTTCGCCACCATCTCGAAAGAGAATCTCCCTGTACAGAAAAGCACCAGCTCGCAAATGTTCAGATTGTCGAGAAACGCCCGGCCAATCACCTTGTCGACCGCGTTGTGCCGTCCGATATCCTCCGCAAAGTAAATGAACTCTTCGCCATCGCTGAGCGAAGCCGAGTGAACACAACGGGTCTCCCGGTAGAGACCGGGGTGGTGGTTGAACTCGTAACCCAGACGCATCACGTCTGCGCCGCTCATCATCATCGCCAGATTGAAAGGCTTCCCGCAATCCATGACCTCTTCGATGTTGTCGATCGTCACGCCCCTGCCGCAACCGGAGGTGATTTTCATCTTGCCTTCCAGTTGATCCAGCCGATCTTCCGGCACGTCGACAGTCACATTCGCTTCCATCGTTTTGGGGTCACAAGAAACACCCACCAGCTCACAACGGTCGCGTAGGATTCCCTCGGCGACGAGGAAACCCACCGCCAACTCCTCGCACTCGCGAGGCATGCATTGAGCCTGTACCAGTTGTTTGCCGTTGACGGAGATAGCCAGGGTCTTCTCGGCAACGACAGTGCCGCTGCCGGCCGTAGCGATCCCACCTTCGAACAGAATCATTTCCTCGCTCAGTATTGCTTCACTCATGTGTTGCTCACCATTCTATAGTCTATCATACCTGTGGACTTTAGATGGAACTGTGTCAAGATAGCCGTGGTAAAAAAAAGGAAACTCAACCGATGATCCCCATTGTCTTGAACATATGCGTTGCCGCCAAAACCGGCATTCAAAAAACGCCCGTGGAACGAGCGTGCCTCAAAGAAAACCACGGCATCGAAGGTGATGCCCACGCCGGAGACTGGCATCGTCAAGTCAGTCTGCTCGCAAATGAGAGCGCCCAGAAGATGAGGGACAAGGGCGCAGATGTCGGCCCGGGGGATTTCGGGGAGAACCTCTTGACCAGAGGAATCGATCTTCCGTCCTTGCCGGTCGGAACCAGGCTTGCCCTGGGCGACGTTCTGCTGGAGGTGACCCAGATAGGCAAGAAATGTCATACACACTGCGCCATCTATTACGCAGCCGGTGAATGCGTCATGCCCTCGGAGGGGATTTTCTGCCGGGTCCTCCTCGGTGGCGAGTTGAGCGGCGGTGTGCCAATCACTGTTTTATCGACCGATACCGAACACTGATCAGGACACACCCATTACCGGCCCCTGCAACATCCTCTCAACCGCGACCAGCGCCTTGCGCGCTATTTCCGGGTCCACCGTTATCCTCGGCTCCATATCCTCCAGGGCCCACATGATCTTCTCCGGGGTTATCAGCTTCATGTTGGGACACACCGCGCCGTCGCTCAACGGAATGAACTCCACGCCCGGGTTCTCTTTTTTTAGACGATGAAGCAATCCCGTCTCGGTACCGACGACGATGCGCTTCACACCCGCCTCGCGAGCGAACTTCACCATCCCTCCGGTGCTCCGCACTTCGTCCGCCGCCAGGCAGACATCCGCCCGTGATTCCGGATGCACAATGACCGGCGCCCCCGGATATCTACTGCGGGCGTCCGCGATCTGGTCAGACGACAACCGCGCATGAGTGGGACAGTAGCCGGGCCACAGGATCAGTTTTCTGCCGGTCTCTCGCTCCACGTGAGCGCCCAGGTACCGGTCGGGAACAAAGATAACCTCCCTGCTCCCGTCGAAACGGGAAACCACCTCGACTGCGTTCGAGGACGTACAACACACATCGCTGCGGGCCTTCACCTCCGCCGTGCTGTTTACATAGCAAACCACGGCCGCGCCCGGGTGTTCATCCTTCAGCCTCGCCAGATCGGCGGCAGTGGCCATATCCGCCATCGGACATCCGGCATCCTCGTCCGGCAATAGAACGGTCTTGTCCGGCGACAGGATGGCCGCTGTCTCCGCCATGAAATGAACCCCGCAAAAAACGATCACTTCGGCATCGCTCTCCTTCGCCTTTCGCGCCAGTTCAAGTGAATCACCACAGAAATCGGCCAGATCCTGCACCTCGGGGATCTGGTAGTTGTGCGCAAGAATGACCGCCTTGCGATCTTTTTTCAGAACCTCGATCCTGGTTTCCAGCTCATCTTGCCTGTCCATGATATCCTTCTCGAAATTCAAAACGCATTGTCTACAACTTGAATGGTCTTTACTCGATGCGCCAGGCAGGTCAAGGTTGTAAAATGAAGAACCTTCCCATCAACGAAATCGCCTCGGAGATCTTCTTCCCCCGGCCGGACATGCCGTACGGTCCCGAGGCGGACGGCGCGTGGGATCACATGTTCGAGGTGGAAGACGGCGTCCTGTCCAGGCTCCGGGTCTTCCCCGGGGACAAGAACGCCCCAAATATTCTCTTCTTTCACGGAAACGGCGAGACCGGACGAGACTACGACTTCGCTGCGGATCTGTTCCGCAGCCTCCCGGCCACTTTCATGGTTGCCGAGTATCGCGGCTACGGCCCCGCCACCGGCAATCCATCAGTAAACACGTTCCTGCAGGACGCCCACCGCACTCTCGACGAGGCAAGAGCGATACTTCATCGCGAGGATCGAAACGGACCGATCGTCGTCATGGGGCGCTCCCTGGGATCCGCGCCCGCCATCGAGCTGGCCTCCGCCCGGTCGGACCATGTGTCGGCGCTGGTGCTGGAAAGCGGTTTCGCGTTGACCGTGCCCCTCCTGCAACTGATCGGCATACCCACTGAGCAGCTTGGCATCACCGAGGACCAGGGACCGCGCAACCTGGAAAAGATGGGTTCGGTAGCTTTCCCGACCCTCATCATCCACGCGCAGCAGGACGAGATCATCCCCGTGGACGACGCACAGCTGCTGCACGACGCCTGCGCGGATCCGCAAAAGGCTCTGCTGCTTGTCCCGGGCGCCGGCCACAACGACATACAACCCCGCGCGGGCCAGTCCTACTTCGACGCGATTGGAGATCTGCTGCTGCGTGTCAACTGACCCCAGTGTGTTGTATCGAAGGGGATCGGTTTTTTCACGGCGAACGCCGAGTCGTGGGCATAGCAACTCATCGAAAGCGCGCAATCATCGTACGAAAAATGGCAGAAATGATGCCAGTAACCCTTGTAGCCCGAAAGGATCTGAGCGCAATCGTACTCGTCGGTCCTGTCCCCGAGCGTGACCGTTCCCTGCTTGTCGGCGATCACCGCCCGAGTCGTGGCCGCACCCCCGCTGGTGTTGACATATGTGACACCGCCCGCGGCACAGACGCCGCCGACCATTGGACAGGTCCTCTCGTAGGTGTGTGAATGCCCGCAAAATGCGATATCGACGCCGTACTCCTCGAAGATCTCCACCCACGCAAGCCCGGCGTGGAACGGGAACTTCAGGTTGCATGGGTAAACCGGACGGTGGAAGAAGACCAACTTCCACACTATACCGTGGCTGTCCGCACCGGCCAGAATATCGCGAAGCCACTGGTTCTGCTCGTCGCTCATGTGCTCTGAGTCCAGAACCACGAACAGCGCGCTCCCCAACACCTGCGCGAAGTAGATGCCGTCACTCTTGGAATTGTGTCCCAGCCCGCTTTGGCCCGGCAGGTAAGCGTTCCAGTTTTCGTACCAGTCCCCGTCGGACACGTCGTGATTTCCCAGAACACCGAAGTACCGGATGTAGTCGCCCCACTCGCTCACGTCGGTGCGAAAGCGGCTCTGTCGCACGATGCCGCCTACATCGAAGGGGACCGAATCGTCCGGCGCGCCGGTTGACAGGGCCAGGTGATGCGCGTCCCATTCAGAAACCTTGCCCACCGCCGTGATGTCACCCACGTTGAAGCATGCCCGCGCGCCGGGATCCACCGCGTACATGCTGCGGATGTTGGCCTCGAGGATATCCAGGTTGGTCCTGGTATCGGCGTAAACGAAGAAACTGTTGCTCCCGCTTGTGCCCGCGTCCGGCCACACCATGCTAGTTGTGGGGTCCCGCTCATCTTCGCCCGAGTCCCCGGCCGTATCCGTCGCACTCAGCTGGAGCTTCCCGACCGTCAGGTTGCAACCCGCAAGAGCGAAAAGAATAATCACCGACAGGCAAAATGAAATCAAACAGATCGTGTTGAAAAAGCCGCTCATCACTTTCCTGCATCGACCCCCGCGTCGGGCTGGGCTGGTGGATTCAGGGTTCGTACCGGACGGAAGCCGGAATAGTGACCTCTGCCGTGTGCATCCATTCCGAATTGAAAAGCAGATTTGCAAAAACAAGCTTCAGCGAGATAATGTCCTCCTCTGAGGTCCCTGTTATTCCCCACGCCGTCTCCAACAGGGTCAGTCAAAGGCGGATCCTGTCCAACAGTTTGGGCCAAATTGAAACCCTTCTCCACATAGTCCGTCCATTCCCGTAAGTTGCCGAGTATATCGTTGAGTCCCCAGCCATTGGGCTGCTTCAGGCCCACCGGCTTAATCTCAGTGGTGTTGTTGCAGTACCACGTTATATCTTCCGAAACCGGGTCTTCCTGGCAGCTCAGGTGGTCAGTGGTGATGTTGCCATTGTAGGTAGAAGTGGTCGTTCCCGCTCTCGCAGCGTACTCCCACTCTGCACTGGTGGGAAGCCGATATCCAGGGCAGTCGTAGAAGTCCGCGTACTTGTGCACATCGTGTGCGCAATTGAAGGTGTCTTCATTGCATCCCCAAATACTTGTGCAACCGTCGCCGATCGTTCCGGTGCAGCCGTTTAGATCGTAGCAGGTATCCAATCCTTCCTCCTCTGAGAGGTAATTGCAGTAGGCGAGCGCCTCGAACCAGTCGATGAAGTTCACCGGTTTGGTGTCGTCGTGTGGGGTAGTGGAGGGGTTTGGGAAACCCGCCGCAGTCCACTCGGCTTGAGTGATCTCGTGTTGTTTTATGACAAACGAATTCGTTAGCGTAACCTGAACCTGAATCTCGTTGTTAATCCCTCTACAGGGCTCATCCTCCGGAGATCCGAAGACGTAGCAGCCATCAGGAATAGTACACCAACCGTTAGAACAATCTTCCACCACCCCAGGATGGACACAATCGTCAGTATCGGTGTCGGTGTCCGAGTCAGAATCGGTATCGGAATCAGTGTCGGAATCAGTGTCGGAATCTGTATCACCGCCAGTATCGTTATCCGTCCCCGAGTCCGGGTCGCTCCCGCTGTTGTTCGAACAACTGGAGCAGACCATGAGGATGGAGAAAGCAACAAAAAGTGTTAATCGCATTGATTGTCCCGTGCCTGCGCTTTCACCGATAATACCACACGGTCTTCCCGACGTTCTGAAAATTCGTTCCAAGCACGCCGGAGAGGGTCCGGGGAGCGTTCGGGGAATCTCCAGGCGCCACGGAGAGGGTCCGGAAAGCGGTCGGGGAATCTCCAGGCGCACCGGTGAGGGTCCGGGAGGTATTCGGGGATTCCCCGGGTGCCCGAGGGAGGGTCCGGAAGGCGGTTGGGGATTCCCCAAACGAGCAACGGCGCGGGTTTGCGGTGTTTTTATTGCGGAGGACGAACTATTTCGAACCAAAGCCCAGTGAAGCTGTGTCTTGCGCCACTTCGGCGGTCTGACCGGCCCGGCGCGCGGACGGCCTGACTCTTTTCGCAAGCTCTTTCTCGCCTGCTATCCGGAGCAGGACGCTCGTCAGGTTGGCGGCGCTGGAAAAGGCGCTGTCGTACTCATCGATTGCCTTGTGCTTGGCCATCAGGGTGGCCTCCGCCTGGCGCTGTTCCTCGGCTATCTTTGCGACCGATTCATCGAGGTCGTCCAGCAGCGCGACTATCGGCTTGCGCCACAGGTCGGGATCGAACTTGTATCCCGGGATCCTGGGCTCCGGCGGCTTTATCTCGATCAGGTTGGCGGACACGGTCTTGCCGAGCCTGTGCAGCACGACCGGATCGTCCGGCGTAGGCCCCTCGAACCCCAGCCGGGCGACATACTCCGGCCCGCATATGGTATCGAGCTGGTCCCTGCCGGTAACGAGGCAGTCGTGCAGCTCATCGGTTTTCGTGTCCCTGTTCTGGCGAGCAGCCGGATCGTCGCGCAGCTCGTTTTCGTGCTCGTCGTCCTTCACGACCATGATATCGGCTTTTGCGGACAGATCCGCGGCTACCCTCTCCAGCACCAACTTCACCGCCGGGATTACTTCCTCTCCATATTTCTTTCCCATTTCCCCGGCGATCGTCCCCATGTGAGTTTCAACGGCGGCCACTACCTTCTTAGAAGACTTCTGCCTCTGAACAGTTGACTTGGATGCCATTTTTCCCCTCCGTTTTCCGGCTGTTCGTATTAGTTGTAACTGTGGCGAATCGTGTACAGCTATCGAACAAGGTTGTCAATCGACATCCTTGACCCTGTTTTCACAGCGTCAAGATGACCCCGATCGAGAATCCCAGTCCGGTGCATCCCCAACCCCACCTCTCACCGTCGGTGAGCCCGACCGAAAACTCGGAGATCAGTTCGATCTCGTCGGTGAGCACGACGTTGTATCCAAGGGCCAGCACGGATCCCGCCACCGAGCTGTTTTTCAATGTATCGGCCAGGTAAAGATCGTGCGCAAGCAATAGCTGATGATTCTCAGCCAGCGTGTAGTAGATCCCCGTCGTGCAGGGAATATCGAGCGAACCGCGCCACGACGAGTACTCACCTTCCGCTTCAGAGTCGTCGACAGGACGGATCAGAAGGAAAACATCGACGTACAAACCAAACGACATCATCTCGGGGTGTCTGTCCAGATTGATCTCGATCCCCGGCGTCAACGCCAGATCACCCAGATCCTTGCTGCCCTTGATTCCCATGATCATATCCAGGTCAAAGTGATCGGTTTCCAGCGGAGTGCCGTACACTCCGAGCGAATATCCACCGTACAAGCTCGCGAAACCATCAGCCGCCTCCAGCAGCGCGCCGGAATAGATTGACAGTCGATCGGAGAGGCCGTAACCGGCGACCAGATTACCTCCCACCGCCTCTGAACCCGCCCAGCTCCCGAATCCCCCGGCACAAAATATCACCTCCAGGTCGGTCGCGCCGGAGTCGAATTTTTCGAGGGTATCAGCCGCCTGTGCGTGAACAGCGAACGCCAAAATGACAATCGACAGACCGAAAGATCCGATTCTGTTTTTCAGCACTTTTTCCAACTAGAGTTTCCTGTCAGCAAGGGAACACCCTTCGCAAGCGCCCGCACATTCGCCATGAACTTGATTGCCTGTCAGTCCTTCCTCTTTCGCCTTCGCCACGGCCTTCGCCTTGGCCCTGGCCCTCCGCCTTGACCGCAGGATCAACCCGGTCGACACCGCTACCACGATGAAAATAACTATGGCAAAATCCCAGGTCATCCAAACCCCAGCAATAGGCCGCCCTGATAGACAACCAGTGAAATGATGTAGGCCAGCACGGTCAGCCCGAAGAACTGAAGCGCCGCCCACTTCCACTTGCCCGATTCACGGCGAGTGACCGCCACGGTAGCCATGCACGGGGTAGCAATGAGCAGGAAGAGGATCAGCGAAGCCCCCGCCAGGGACGAATAATTCCTCGCAAGATCCTCCCGCAGGCTCTCCGATCTCCCGCCGGATTCACCCAGGGAATGAACTATCCCCATCTGGGCCACGAAGACCTCCTTGGCGGCGAAGGAGCCGATCATCCCCGTGACCAGCTTCCAGTCGAAACCCAGGGGCTTGAAGACCGGCTCGATGGCGACGCCGAGACGACCGGCGAAGGATTCTTTCAGATTCAGCGTTGCGGCGATGCTGTCCCGACCCTCCTGATGTGTAACCTGATCCGCCGCGATCTGCTGATCGATGTCCCGAGCGTCCGCTTTGGGATAACTCGTCACGAACCACATCAGAATCGAGATCCCCAGGATAACGGTTCCCGCCTTGCGAACATAGAGCCACGAGCGCTCCATCATCTTGATCAACATGGCGCGCAACGTGGGAACGCGATAAGGCGGCAGCTCCATCACGAACGGCGCTTCCTCACCCGATAACACCGTCTTGCGCAACAGGAGCGCCAGGCTCAGAGCGAGGATCACTCCAAACAAGTAGATGGCGCCCAGCATGGGCGCGCGCATGGACGGCGCGAAGAAGGCCGGGACCAGCAGCATCCAGATGGGCAGCCGCGCGCCGCAAGACATGAGCGGCAGGACCAGCATGGTGACCAGGCGATCTCTCTCGTTTTCGAGGGTTCGGGTGGCCATGATGCCGGGCACCGTGCAACCGAAACCGGTGAGCATGGGCAGGAAGCTCTTTCCGTGGAGTCCGAAGCGATGCATCAACCGGTCCATGAGAAACGCGGCCCGCGCCATGTAGCCCGTGTCCTCCAGCAACGCGAGCCCGAAGAAAAGCAGGACGATATTGGGCAAGAAGACCACAACGCCGCCCACACCGGCGATCACTCCATCCAGGACCAGTGAACGAAGCTCAGGAGCCGTGCTGTCGGGCCAGTTCGCAGAAACCAGGTCGGCCAGAAAGGCGAAACCATTCTCGATCCATCCCATGGGATACTCTCCCACAGTGAACGTGACCCAGAAGATGGCGTACATCACCGCCAGGAAGAACGGCAACCCGAGCACGCGATGCACCAGCACCCGGTCCACCGCGTCGGACAAAACTCTTGCATCGTCGCGCGGTCGCTGTTGAATCGTCTCGGTGACGAGCCCGTGCGCAAAGCCGTGATATCTCTCGGCGACGAACACGGAGATGTCCTCTCCCGTTTGTTCCTCGATCTGTTTTCTCAAAACGGCGGCCTGCGCAACCGCCTCGAAGCCCCCCTCCCCTTGCGACTCGACCAGGGGTGTGAACTCCCTGTCCGAGAGCAAAAGCTTGCAGGCGACCCAGCTCCTTTGCTCGTGCTTCACCGATGTGTTCGCAAGCATCGACTCGATGGACATGAGCGCCTTCGACAGACGTTCTCCGAGAACCGGAGGTCTGGGTTCGCCCGGCTGTTCCGCAGCTCTCGCGATGACGGATTTCAGCTTCTGCGCTCCAACCCGCTTGTGCGCCTCGGTTTCCACCACCGGGCAGCCCAGCAGTTCTTCCATCAGATCCAGATCGAGAAACTGACCCGCAGCGTGAGCCTCGTCGGACATGTTGAGGGCCAGGACGGTGTTCGCGCCCAGATGGATGACCTGCGCCAGCAAGACAAGGCTCCTGGTCAGGGCGGTGGAATCGACGACAACGACCACCACGTCCGCCGTATGATCGAGCAGCTCCTTCTGGGCTACCCTCTCCTCCGGTGAAAACGAGCTGAGGCTGTAAGTGCCGGGAAGATCCACCACATCGTACCGCTTGCCTTCGAAACGGTACTTCCCCTCACGGCGCTCCACTGTCACCCCGGGGTAGTTGCCCACATTTCTGTTGGAACCGGTGAGAGCGTTGAACAGGGACGTCTTTCCCGCATTCGGCTGGCCGGCTATCACTATCATGATCGCCCCAGGATCCGGGGTTTCTTTTTTCAACACAGACACCCGCTACACTTCTACGGCAACGCCCTCGGCTTCTTCTCGCCGAAGGGAAAGCTGGTAGCCCTCGATACGGATCCACACGGGATCGCCCCCCGGGGCCCGTCGCTCCATATTCACCTTCACCCCTGGAAGAATCCCCATGTCGAGCAACCGCTGTCGTATGGCCGGAGCGGTTCCCACGTGCATTATCGTGCCCTCCTGACCGTGCTCGAGCGCATTGATGGTGGTCCTGTTTTTTTGCCACTCGTCGTCGATACAGGCCGGATCCGAACAGTGAAATCCGCATTCGGCCTCGCCGTCGAGCCTGCGGCAACCGTGAAACAACTCCAGAAAATTGGAGGGAGCGCCCGGACACGTGCGAAGGAACTCGAAGAACCTGACGAACTTGTCCATGGCCGCATCCGAAAGGTGATGCTCCATGGCGCAGGCTTCCTCCTCGGCCTCATCCGCCGGCATGTCCAGGATCTCCTCGAAGAAGCTGGTCAGGACCAGGTGTCGGGAAAGAACCTTCTGCGCCCGGCGCGCGCCCTCGACGGTGAGTTCGATGTATTCGTTTCTCTCGTACCTGATGAGACCGAGACTCTCGAGGCGCTTCATGGCCGCGGACACCGACCCCGCTTTCACATCTCTCGCCCTGGCGATATCCTTGATTCGCGCCACGGGTTTGGCTCTTGTGAGTTGAAGAATCGTCTCCAGATAGTCCTCGAGGGACGCGGACAGCTTGATTTCCTGATCTCTATTCTTCTTTGCCATGCCTTCTCCTTGAAGACATGCCTAACACCGAGAGTCGGCTCTGTCAATGTGGGCTAATGCCTAATTTTGGCAACGAATACATCGTGGCCCCCGGCGCTTGTGAGCGGGCCGTTACCGAGATCGATCCAGTCCGAGAACGATCCGCAGACCAGAACATCTCCGCCGGAATCCAGTGCAATTCCGCCGGGAAACCGGAGCGAGCCGCCCTCGAAACTCCGGCTCCACACATGCGCACCTGCGCCATCGAGCCTGGCCATGAACGCCCCGTCATTGGACGTCTCGGATGTGAGCGGCTCCTCTCCACCGAAATCGATGTTTCCCCCCATGAATTGGCCTGCGATGTACGTATTGCCTTCCCCGTCGACAGCAAGCCCGGTAAGATACTGGTACCTCCCACCACCGAAATGTCGGCTCCACAGGTGCTTCCCCTCGGGATCCAGGGCGGCGACGTAGATATCTGCCATGGATCCGCTTTTTATCTCCCCGCCACCGAAGTTCACGGTTCCGCCGAAAGACCCGGCCACGACGATATCCCCATAAGGACCGAGGGCTACCTCCGTGTGCAGGTTGTCATTGCCGTTTCCGAAACGTTTGCGCCACAGGCGTTTCCCCGATGCATCGTACCTGGCCACCACCACACCCAGATCCATCATGCGATCGATCCGCTTCATGCGCTTGCCGGTGAACTCCCGAGTTGGATCCGAACCGCTCCCCAGAATAAGATCCCCGTTCGCGGCGAGCGCCAGCCCGGGCATCGCATAGTCGAAGATGTGGCCAAACTGCTCGCTCCACACACGCTTTCCCCGGGAATCGAGCCGGCCCACGAAGGCGGCCTTGTCCGGATAGCTACGGTGAGGCTTGCCTCCGAGGTTGACGACACCGCGAAAATACCCGGCCAGGAAAACTCCCCCGTCGCCCGTGGGAAGCGGTCGCAGGCAGATCTGATCCTGGCCGTCTCCGTATGCCTTGCTCCACAGGTAGTTTCCGTCCCCGTCCAGCTTGGCGACAAACACATCGTGAACACCCCGACACCGGTGCGTCTTTCCGCCGAAATCAATCTTCTCCATGAACGAACCGGTTATGAAAACGTCTCCCGCAGCGTCGACAACCACATGGTCCGCGTAATCGTGGCTCTTGCCTCCAAAGCTCCTTGACCACAGTGGATCGCCGTCCCTGTCGAGTTTCATCAGGAATACATCTTCGAGCCCCGCACTTTGATGTGTGGTTGCCAGCCCCATGTCCATAGTCTGTGAGAATTGCCCCAGAACGTACATCCCCCCATCGGGGGTTGCCGCTATCGAAACACCCATGTTCAAGCCGGATCCGCCGAAACGCCTCGACCAGAGAGCCTGCCCGGGGGCCGGTTCGGCTTCGCCCAGTATGCCCGCCCCGAAAGCCGATCGGTCCTTCGACGAAGCTTTCTTTGACAAGGCCGGTTGCGATGGAGCCTCGTTACCGTGGGCGATCCTGGCCACAGGCTGAGCCGGCGCAACATCCATGGTACCGCAGGCAACAAGCAAAACCGCAGTAACGGGTATCGAAAATACTCTCATGGTCATTTCATTCGAACGAATTGACGAGCCAATGATTCAAATACATCACACACGAACATCTATTTGGTTCACTCAACATCTCTTTTAACTAAAATACGGCAATAAAGCACTAGTTTTTAGTTAATTGACAAATTTATTGTTACTTTATAAGCTTTTAACTAACTTTAAAGAAAATCAGAGTTATTCTTAGTTAATATCAACTCAGAAGATGGGAATATCAAAGTGGATTACGAAAACATGAACTCT